>JABJFP010000029.1 GCA_018662715.1 Methanobacteriota archaeon
TACGCCGTTGTTTGGGATATTCTTCTCGGTCTCCATCTCATTTCTCTCACCGTTCCTAAACGGTATGCTATCACCTCAACCCACCTGTTCGCAGACGGCCAAAGCTATGCATGGGAGCGCCTCAGACTCGCTAAGCGTCAACCGAAACGCAGAATCATGCTTCTTAGAAATGGTTGGGGGCCTTTTGGACCTCTTCCTCTTGGAGGGGATCCAACTTCACTAAAAACTGCAAAAGAATATATTCGGGCCATGGAACAGGCTCTTCGGCCGAATTCCTTACTAAGCGACCAAGAAGAATGATGCGTTATTCTCTTGGAGTGCCGAGCCTTAGCACCGTTATGGAATGGACGCGAAGTGGCGATGATGTATTTGTACGACTGGACCCCGGTGAAGAGATTCATACCTCACTGCAAGGTCTAGCCAATGAAATTGGATTTGATGCAGCAGCAATTACCAGCGGGATCGGGCGAACCCGAGACAGCACGTACGGATACATGGACGACGACCACCATTACCATCGCCGAACCATCAACGGCGGTAGCGAACTTGTAACGCTTCAAGGCAACCTAGCAAGACGTGAGAACGGAGATGCATTCACTCATTTGCATGCCACGTTTTCAGACGATAACCTCACCCCACATGCAGGTCATATGTTCGAAGCAACAGTCCATGTCGTGGTAGAACTTCACTTGCGTTTACTCACTGAAGCCGTCATGACACGTTGCCCGTTGGAGAACAGTGAATTTGTGGCTTTGAAATTTGATTGAGGCATTCAAAAGCGATGCTTCTTATCCTGTCGCGTGCGTGTTAACACCATGAGCGGCGGGGTACCAAATCCGGACGATTCGCCGCAGCGAGTCGACTGGCTCGCCGAGCAAATTGCATACCATTCGCACCTCTACTACAACCTCGCTACACCCGAACTTTCAGATGCTGAATTTGACCAACTTTGGGATGAACTGCAGCAACTTGACCCCGACCATCCACAACTAGGGCGCGTCGGAGCAGACATCGCCCCAGGTAGTGTAAAAGTCGAGCATTTGTTTCCAATGAGGAGTCTTGACAAGGCGAACAAGGAGGAAGAACTCCTTCACTTTGTCAATGCTACAACACAAGGTGCGACACGCTTTCTGTCCCAGCCGAAACTCGACGGGTCAGCGCTATCATTGGAGTATCGTGTTGGCCGGTTGGTGAGGGCAGCCACAAGGGGAAGTGGAGAGCGAGGAGAGGACGTAACCAGAAACGCTCGTAAAATTGCTAACGTTCCCGAAACCCTTCCACTGCCGGTTGATATTCATGTTCGCGGTGAAGTTGTTATGCCCTTGTCCACATTCGAATCGACTTACCGGGAAGTCTCTCCGAACCCCCGTAACCTGGCGGCAGGAGCCTTGCGGCAGAAGCACGATGACGGTAAGGCCGATGCATCAGATTTGGTGTTTCAGGCTTACGATGCTCAATTCCCGCAGGGGAATGACCGCCATCCTGACAGTATGGATGTCCCGTCCTTTGCCTTTGACACTGAAATTCTCGCTTGGATGGAGGCATCTCTTGGAATCCAACCGGCTAAATGGGCGCTTCATGAAGCGAAATCCCCTTCCGCCACCGGAACAATTCTGTTTAACCGGTCTCTAGATTGGCTGAACCAGCGTAGCGGTTACCGATTTGAAATCGATGGAGTGGTCTTCAAACTGGACGATTTAGCCCAGCGTGAAATCTTAGGAATGACCGCACATCATCCTCGTTGGGCCCTAGCATGGAAATTCCCTCCCGAAGAAGCGACATCGGTACTGATGGGCGTGGAATGGCAGACAGGAAGAACAGGAAACATCACTCCTGTTGCCCGAATTGCTCCCCAAAGAGTTGGTGGAGTTACGGTTGAAAATACAACTCTACACAATCTCGGAGAGGTTCAACGATTGAACGTAAACATTGGCGATAAGGTTCTCATTGTGCGTCGAGGAGATGTGATTCCAAAGATCGAAAAGGGGCTGGGGAGGGCAAGTAAGGCAGATCTTCTCGGGCGCGTCCATGCATCGGGTGAACCCTATGAAGCAACGTTGCCAGAGCAAATCTCCATTTCTGCCCCTGAAACTTGTCCAGCCTGCGGAGGTGAGATTGAGGAAGAGGGAGCATTTCTCAAGTGCCCTGAGTTATTCTGTGAAGCCAGAACCAGCAGGGCTATTCTCTACTGGTGTCGTTCTTTAGAAATGGACGGGATCGGGGAGAAATTGGTTGAACAACTTCTCGATGACCGCATTATTACAACGATTGCCGACCTCTACCGATTAACTTTTGACGAACTCATGGAACTTGAACGAACTGGAGAAAAAACTGCAAACAATGTTCTTCATGAAATCTCGAAATCAAAAATTATGATTTTGGGGCGCTTCCTTCACGCGTTAGGGCTCCCTGGTATTGGCCCTGAACTTGCAACCTCAATTGCGCAAAAACTCAAACATTCATCCGGCTTAATGCAGTGGTTGGTAGCCGCTCACGCTACCGTTGACGATGACACTTTTGGCCCAAATGTCTCTGATACAGGGAAGCCGTACGTCCACAACTTGGCATTACGTACCCTCATGGAGATTGATGGTGTTGGCTCTGTTGTTGCTTTACATTTTAGAGATGGATTACACCAACGAAAAGAAATGCTTCAAGATTTACTTTCTCTCATCGATGTCCAAGAACAACCGCTTTTGACCTCGGGAGGCCCGTTTGACGGACGAACATTTTGCGTGACAGGCACGCTTAGTAAGCCTCGCAAGGAAATCCAACAACTCATACAAGAAGCAGGTGGCAAGGTGGTTGGAAGTGTTTCTGCAAAACTGAGTGTCCTCGTAGCGGGCGAACAGGCTGGTTCAAAGAAAGCAAAGGCAGAATCTCTGGGTGTTACGGTTTGGAATGAAGCAGACCTTTTGGCGGAACTTGA
>JABJFP010000213.1 GCA_018662715.1 Methanobacteriota archaeon
CCCTCTCAATTTGATCTATGTGACAAGGGAACCTATCTTCGTTCATATCTACGAACCTCCGGCAGATGACGATGGCGGTGGAACGATTCTTTGGTTTGGTTTGGAGCCTCAATTGACGGAAGAAGAAGAAAACATTCGTCGCGAACTTATTGAAACGCTCCTGCAAGAAGCACCGTCGGCTCCATCATTTACTACCGATTCAGAATTCGAAAACATCTTGGGTCAAATGATTGACCGATATACTATCCTTGATACAGAGGCCAATAATCTCGTCCGTCGTCAGGGCCGCCTTTGGGAAATGATCGGAATGGATGACAAACGCCTGACCGTGAATGAAAAGCAGCGAGAACGACTGACATATGTGGTTATTCGTGACTTGATCCGAAACGGACCGCTTGAACCCCTGCTCTCCGATGAGATGTTGGAAGACATACACTCAGTCGGATTGAAGCATATTCACATGGACCACAAGGTCTTCGGAATGGTTACCTCTAACATCAGATTCCGTGAACGGGAACTTCTTTCTCGCTATCTACGTGCAATGTCAGAGCGTATCGGGCGACCGGTATCGGACAATAAGCCAATTATCGATGGTGTTCTCCTCGATGGTTCACGTATCAATATTATTTTCTCTGACGACGTATCCATGCTTGGTCCGTCGTTTACCATCCGTAAATTCGCAGAAGAAACCATCTCGATTACTCAACTGATTCAGTGGGGTACAATGTCATCTCAAGTCGCAGCCTACATTTGGATTTGCCTTGAATATGGTATGTCTGTGTTGGTATCCGGAGAGACTGCGTCGGGTAAAACCACAACATTGAACGCCATTCTTCCCTTTATTGACCACAATGTCAAAATCTACTCTGCTGAAGATACCCCTGAAGTCAAAGTTCGGCATAAGATTTGGCAGCGTCTCGTTACCCGTGATGCTAAAAATGAAGAATCTCGTGTTGAGATGTTTGACCTGCTCAAGGCGGCATTGCGAAGCCGTCCACGATACATCATTATCGGTGAGATTCGTGGTGTTGAAGGTGCTACTGCGTTCCAAGCCATGCAAACAGGTCACCCTGTTATTGCTACCTTCCACGCATCGTCCATCGTTAAGATGATTCAACGGTTTACAGGTGATCCAATCAACGTTCCAATTCGCTTCTTTGACAATCTCAACTTTGCAATTTTCCAAGAAGTTGTTGAGGCGCCTGGTGGCGGTATTGCCCGTCGTATTACCGGAATTGACGAAGTCATCGGTTACAACAAACACAGTGACGGTGTGTTGACCCGTGGAATGTTCGAATGGGACCCTGTCAAAGATAAGCATTATTTCCGTGGTATGTTCCAATCCCACCTCCTCGAAAACAAGATCGCTGCAATGGCAGGTTTTGCTAATAAGCGAGATATCTACGATGAGATGCTTCGCAGGGCAGATGCTATCCAGCGTATGGTTGACCGCGGCTTGACTCATTATGACGATGTCTTTGACCTCCTCGGTCTCTATTATTCCAACGGTTGGGATCATTTTAGCCGAGCTATTGACACGTGGGTCGGCGTCAATCAGAAATGAGGAGATGATGAGACATGGAGCGCATGCCGATTTGGCACATTGCACTGCGTCGTCTTGAGATGCCGATGGGGCGCTTTCTTGCGCTCTATGTACTCCCAGTAGCGATTTTCACCTTCATTTTCTCAATAATTCTTGTATTTGCCACCGGTGGTCTAGGGGAAGGGGCACTTTTCTCAGGAGTTACAGGGATTCTCCTCATTTTGCTTCTCACGACTATGGCCTCACTTGCCGCAGTTGGATTCCCCATACTTGAGGTTCAGCGGTCAGCAACCCTCATTGAAGCTGAAATGCACATGTTCATCACTCGTATGGGTATTCTTTCTATTGGTGAAGTTGGAGCCCAGTCAATTTTTGATATTCTCAAACAAATGCGAGATTATGGTGAACTTGCTACTGAGGTTCAGCGAATTGAAACCTTGGTAGATAAATGGCATACTTCTCTTCCCGAGGCTGCCCGTATCGTTGCACAACAAAGTCCGAGTCCCCTCTGGTCCGATTTCCTGAGTCGTATGGCGTTTTCTATTGAAGCAGGTCAACCCATTGATCAATTCATGCGTTCTGAGCAGGAAACGATTGCCGAGCAGTACAATACGCTTTATGATACAAGATTAGAATCTGTAGATACCCTCAAAGAAATCTATGTCTCACTGGTAACCGCTGGTTTGTTTGGACTTGTCATTGCTGGAATCCATTTGGTTCTCTTTGAAGTTGGTAGCGGCGATGATACGCCCATTGAAGTTGCAAGCCGTCTTCGCTTCCTTCTTCTTGCGTCCTTGATGTTTGCTTTCATTCAGTTAGGTGCAGTATTTGCCTTCCGGGCAACGATTCCAAAGGACCTTACCTTTGCTCGGGATGAAATGGATACCCCGTTCAGAATCAATTTCAGACGCTCCTTATTGGCCTCCAGTGTTGTCGCTTTGGTACTTGTGACAACGAGTGTTTTAACCCTCATTTGGGTCTTTGAGGAATTAAC
This sequence comes from Methanobacteriota archaeon, assembly GCA_018662715.1. Classification (GTDB taxonomy): domain Archaea; phylum Thermoplasmatota; class Poseidoniia; order Poseidoniales; family Poseidoniaceae; genus Poseidonia. Next base: position 2,538 of record JABJFP010000213.1, read on the forward strand.
ATCCCAATGGGACAAATATGGCCTCCTCTTCATCGCAATCCCCCTATCACCTCTACTCATCCCATCAATGATGATTCGTAGAGAAGAAAATCAAATTCAACGTAGAGATGAAACCTACCCTGACTTCATACGGGCCCTTGGTGGTACTGCACAAGCCCGGTCATCGGAACCTTCTGCAACCATCAAAGCATTGAGAGGTATTGATTTTGGAATGCTGGACAACTCGATTGACAGATTGGAGAAACGCCTGTCAACACGAATTGATTCAGACCGTGCCTGGGATTATTTCACAGCAGATACCAACTCTGCGGTCATCTCAAGATATACCCGAATTTACATTGAAGGCTCACAATCATCAGGTCAGCCCGCTGCCACTGCTGAAATGGTTTCACGATCTGTTGGAAACCTCCTTTCGTTAAGAAACAGAAGAGCATTGTCTGCAAATACGATGTGGGGTGTTGCTCTTGGGCTTCTGATTTCAAGCGTAGCCGCACTCAATGTAACTACTGCGATTGTCCTACAACTTGGAGAATCGATTGCGGGAGTCGCAGGCGGGCTCACCGAAACCGATGTGAGTGCCCTTTCTAATTTCGGAGCAGGCGTTGCATTGCCGGTAATGGAAGATGCCTCATCGGTCGATGATAACATCAGGATGTTCAAAATCATCATTTCATTGTTAATTTTAATGCAGGTCATAGCGGTTTCATCGATTGCAACACGACTTCGTGGCGGTACTCGCTCAAGTGCTGTCGGCCAAATGATTCTCCTCACATGGGTTTCTGGCCTTGCCTCATTATTGACTGCAGTTATGTTGGAAAGTGCTTCAGGCGTCTTTGGATCCTGATGAATCTGAGGAATGTTCATACCCTTTGTTTTGGGTGGAATGGATATGCAACCGCCCATGCCCCCTGCAATGAATCCTGCTGCCTCACCATACCAACCACCTGCTAACATGGCGAAAGGTTCCATGTATTCCTTCCAAAAATGGTTGATGATCGGTTTGATTGTTCTCGTTGTATCTGGCATGTTTGGTGAGTTTCCCTTGTCATCATCATCTCCAAACTCAAGCGATTATGATTTGACAGAGGAAAAGGGATTTGATGACTATGCCGATGCTGTTGACAGTTTCGAAGGACAAGTGGCCCTGTTCTCTGCAATGAGTACAATTCTTCAAACCACGGCGCTCGCTTTGGTTGCTTATGCATTTATCCGTGAAGCCCACGAAGAAGAGGGAATGCACGTCGCAATGCGGATAACAATGGTTCTCGCAGCGGTTATTCTGGTCACGAGCATCGTTGGTCGGAGCATCTCCTTGTTCTGATTCTATCGTCGCGCTTCTTCCCGAATTCGTTTCTTGGTAGCCGACCAAGAGCAGATTGGGCATTCCGTAAGGTCATGGTAACGAGCAGGACAATATTCTCGCCCAAAGAAAATGATTTGCAGGTGCAAGTCGTTCCACTTCTCTCTGGGAAATACAGCCTTGAGGTCGCGTTCCGTCTTCGTAACATTGCTTCCATCGGACAGGCCCCATCTTGCTGCGAGCCTGTGAATGTGCGTGTCTACTGGGAATGCAGGGACGCCAAATGCCTGTGACATCACCACACTTGCTGTTTTATGCCCGACTCCTGGAAGGGCCTCAAGTTCCTCGAACGAATTTGGGACTGAGCCTCCATGAAGTTGGTTGAGCATCTCGGAAAGCCTGCGGATGTTCTTCGCTTTGGTTGGAGCAAGTCCTACTTGTCGGATGTCGTTGAGAATGACGTCAACGGGAAGATTCGCCATGTCTCCTGGATTGTCAGCCTTAGCAAATAAGGCCGGTGTGACCTCGTTAACCTTCAGGTCGGTAGTTTGAGCACTCATCAGAACTGCAACAAGCAACTCAAATGGATTGCTGTGGTCCAATGGAATTGGGATAACTGGATAGAGCGATTCTAACTGTTGGGCAATTCGTTCTGCCTTTTCTGAGCGCTTCACGGGGGTATTCTCCTGTTCAGTCAGAATTCTTAATGTCGTATTCTTCACCCGTTTTCCAACCGAAGAAGAGTCCTAAAAATATCGATGTTAATGGAATAACGTTGCAAATAAGGGACTCCAATGGTTCGGTCGTAGGTTTCCCCGCAATGTACCAAATAATGAATCCTAGAATAAGACCAGGAATGACCATCATGCTTCCCATGATGATGGTGCGGAGGGTGCGCATGCCACTCCCAAGCAGAGGTCTGTCATGAAGGTGTGCTTAGGCCTAGGTTCAATTCAGTCGTGCCGCGAGGGCTTCACCGGAAAGGGAATTCAGGACATCTCCTTCTTCCAACCACCCTTTTCGAGCGGTCATAAGACCGTAGGCAATGTCACTGAGCCCTCGTATTGAATGTGCGTCGGGATTGATTACCACTGGAACGCCGAGACCTTTTGCATGCTTGCACAAGCGCCAATCCAAATCCAAACGGTACGGGCTTGCATTGAGTTCTACTGCTTTTAGTCGTCCATCTTGATTGTGTTCAGCCATGTGTTCCAGCACAGCGAACAAATCCACTTCATATCCTTCCCTGCCCTGTAAGATGCGTCCAGTAGGATGGCCGAGTACAGTTGTGGCGGGATGGTCAATGACTTTGAGCAACTCTTCGGTATTTTCAACCTCGTCTCTAGAGCGCCATTTTGTCATGGCGTGTACGCTTGCAACAACATAATCCAATTCGTTGAGCACTTCATCAGGATGGTCTAAGGCACCTCCAGCAAGTATGTCGGACTCCACTCCATGGAACAAACGGAAGTCAACACCATCCTCTGCCCATTTTTGATTGTAGGCTTTGATGGTTCGCCCTTGTTTGAGGAGGTCATCTGAACTCGCACCGTTTGCAATTTTGAGCGAAGGGGAGTGGTCAGCAATACCCAGCCATGACCACTTCATCTTCTGTGCTGTATCTGCCATTTGCTCTAGGCTTGCTTCACCGTCTGAAAGCGTCGTGTGATTGTGAAGTGCCCCTCGAATGTTGTTCATTTCCAATAGTTTTGGAAGGCTCCTTGAAGATGCAGCCTGTACTTCTCCCATGTCTTCTCGCAATTCAGGGGCTACATAATCCATGTCAAGATGGGCGTAGATCTCCTGTTCGCTCAAGGCTTGTAGAGAATGTACAGCCGCATCCATTCCTTTGAGGTCGCCAGCCTTTGCTTCGGGAATGAGTCCAAATTCATTCAATTTTAGGCCCCGGTCAATGGCCCGTTGACGCATGGCAATGTTGTGCTCCTTGCTACCGGTAAAGTATGCAAGAGTGAACGGTTCTACGTGAGGCGGTACAAGTCGAACTTGCGCATCAATGGTGCCACCAGCCTCAAGTTGCTCGTAATCATCTCCTCCAATTGCGTCCAAAACATTCGGGTCGATATGGCCCACTGCAAATGTATCATCAAATACAGTTGTGTCAAGAATGAGGCTTATTTTGGAGTCGCCTGCGCCTTTTACATCAGCGATACCTTGGAGCGATAAGATTTTTTCAGCAACGGCCTCATGATTGGCTTCATCAACTGATACGACCAAATCTAAATCTCCAATCGTATCTTTTCGCCTCCGAGCACTCCCTGCAAGCGTTGCACGATTGACTCCGGTAATTCCAGCAATCTTTCTCTGAAACGCTTCTCCGTATCTCAAGCCGATATCCAATCGCCTTCGTTCCCTGAACCGTGCGAGCAGTTCGATTCCATCAAGCATTCGTTGTTGAGACTTAGCACCAAATCCTTTCATTGGAGCGATACGGTCTTCTTCTGCAGCTTGCTTGAGGCTGGCCACAGAATCAACTCCGAGTTCATCGTGCATCAGTTTGATTCGTTTTGGACCAAGGCCCGGTATTCCTAGCATTTCGATCATTCCAGCAGGTGTGGAGGTGTGCTTATCGACCCAATCTTCAGGCCACTCACCTTCGAGGACTGCTTGAGATAAGGCACTTCCAAGGCCTTTGCCGATTCCCTTCATTTCAAACAGCTGCCCCGAGGCAACAAGTTCACCAAAATCCTGGGTGATGGTCCCAAGCATTCGGCTTGCATTTTGGTAGGACCGAACCCGGAATACATTGGCACCTTGTAATTCAAGCAATACCGCCATCTGATGCAAGACCTTCGCAACTTGGTTTCTGGAGAAGTGAGGTGGCGTTGGCCGAGGTTTTGGAAGTGTGAAGGAGCCGACTGCCATGTTGTGAAACAAACGATGACCCTAAACAAAGGTTCGCAACCTTCGCCCCCACCTTCAAGAGGGTCCTTCCCTTGGACAATGCATGGTGGATGTCGTGTTCTTGGAACACTTGGCCGAAGGTCTGTGTGGTGTGTCCGCCATCTTGTTCACATTCATCGCTACGCTTTCTCGCTCGGAAAAGGCTGAAGAGATTGCTCAAAACATCATTTTCTTTACGCTCATGTTGGCTGCAGTGATCCTATGGTGGTTGTCCTATGCAGGGGGCGTCTTATGGGGCTCAAACTACCTCCCTAAGCCTCTAGCACTATTTTGTGTCATTCTCGCAGTATCAGCCCGCATGAACATCAAAGGTGAAAACCTGTCCTTTGGAGCAAATCCCCACAGTATTGGGCGGGATGAAGAAGAATAATCAAACGATTTCACCGGGGGGGTTGTCATCCCCACCGCTCAAGGCTTCTTTGGCCATTTTTTGGTCAATGAATGTCCGCATGTATTCCGGCAACTCTCCGTTGACGAAAATGACGTCGTTTACATGGTCCAATTTTTTTAACGAATAATAAATTTGCATAGCAGTCATTGGAGTAGAAGAGCAGCCATTACAGCCACCATCTAGCGAGAGCATAATGTTCCCATCAGTGGTATCAATCACGTTGACCACGCCATCGTGCTCATCAAGGATTTCCTGGACTGGACCAATCTCAGCCAAAATCTCTTCTGCACTGATGGTCATGTCTTAACCCAAACATCTCTCCTCTTTGAACGATTGCCTGTTGAAACCATGATGTGAGCCACTCAACAGTACAACTCAACCGGTAGGATGAGAAAGTGCTCTAAATCGGCACAGTGGGTTTTTTTAGAAGGGAACCACTTATGAAGGGTTCTTTGGTCGCCGAGGGTACAGGTGTTCTAACATGATGGATAACATACCAATGATTGCCGCTGCGACAGGTCTCGTCGGACTTGTTGTGGCTTTTTTGCTGTATCAACAAGTAAACAAAGTGAAAATTGACAACGAGAAAGTGGCCAATATCACCGAAGAAATCCAAAAAGGAGCAATGGCGTTCCTGTTTGCAGAATACAAAGTTCTTGCAATTTTCGTAGTTGTCGTTGGTCTGGCGCTTACCCAACTTAACGACATGAATACCGCTATTGCCTTCTTCGCAGGTGCACTTGCATCCGTCGCTGCCGGATTCTCTGGAATGCGTGCTGCAACTTCGGCCAACGGTCGAACCACTATGGCTGCTAAGAACGACGGTAAGGCTGGAGCATTGGCCGTATCTTACAACGGTGGAGCCGTCATGGGTCTTTCCGTTGGTGGACTCGGGCTTCTCGGCATCTCTCTTGTTGCATACTGGCTTGGTGCTGGTGATGTTAACCCTGACCTTTCAGCTGCGGCAGGATTCGGTATGGGTGCTTCCTCAATTGCTCTCTTCGCTCGTGTTGGTGGCGGTATTTACACCAAGGCTGCTGACGTTGGTGCTGATTTGGTCGGCAAGGTTGAAGCAGGAATTCCTGAAGACGACCCACGCAACCCTGGTGTTATCGCAGACAACGTCGGTGACAACGTCGGTGACGTTGCAGGAATGGGCGCAGATATCTTCGAGTCCTTTGTCGGTTCAATCATTGCAGCAATGATCATCGCTAGTTCAGATGGCTTTGGCGGAGATGGATTCGACGGAGCTTCCAACTACATCATGATGCCAATTATGCTCGGTCTAATCGGATACGTTGCATCCATCATTGGTGTGTTCTCAATGTTCGTTCTTAAGAACGGCAAAGATGCAGCCGCAGCACTTCGTAACACCACCTTCATCGCTGCCATTTTGTTCTGGGCAGGTGGATACCTCGCAATTAGCCTTAATTTGATCGAGGTTGATATTGGTGTTATGCACTCCGTTGTTTTGGGCAGTGTTGTCGGAATTGCAATCGGCCTCATCACCGAATACTACACTGGGATTGAGCCAGTGTTTGGAATCAAAACAAAGGCTATTCCTCACATTGGTGAAATGTCCAAAACAGGACCTGCTACTAACGCTATTGCCGGACTGTCTGTTGGAATGATGTCAACATTCATTCCAATCCTACTCATTGCCGGAGGAATTCTCGGTGCAAACTACTTCGGCGGGGAAGAGTACGGTCTTTACTGCATTGCAATGGCCGCAATGGGCATGCTAGCAACAGTTGGCGTGACCATGACCGTCGATGCCTACGGTCCAGTCGCAGACAATGCTGGTGGAATCGCAGAAATGAGCGGACTTGGTTCTGATGTGCGCGCTATTACCGATGAACTCGATTCAATCGGAAACACAACTGCAGCAGTTGGAAAAGGATTCGCTATTGGTTCCGCCGCTTTGACTGCTCTTGCATTGTTTGCTGCTTACACTGCAGCAGTTGGTGCAGACAATCTTGACTTAACACTCACCAACCCAGAGGTCGTAATCGGCCTTCTCATCGGTGGAGGCCTTCCATTCGTTGTGGCTGCTATGACCATGACTTCAGTCGGTAAGGCTGCAGGTGACATGGTTGTTGAAATCCGACGTCAATTTGCAATCATGAGGGAAAGTTTGTCCAACGACTCTTCGTTTGAAGGCGATATTGAGGACGCAACAACATGGCCTGAAAAGGTCGTTGCAGGCGATATGACCTATCCTGATTCACAAACCTGTGTTGATATCTCAACCAAGGCGGCTCTAAGAGAAATGATCGGGCCTGGTGTCGTTGCAGTTCTTGCACCGGTCATCGTTGGTCTAGCTCTTGGTGCGGACGCACTGGGCGGCCTCCTTGCTGGTTCTCTCGTCACCGGTGTGCTCATGGCTCTGTTCATGGCCAACGCTGGTGGTGCTTGGGACAACGCCAAGAAAGCCATCGAACAAGGCCACATTGAAGGTGCTAAGAAAGGCGATGATGCTCACGAAGCAGCCGTTATTGGTGACACCATCGGTGACCCGTTCAAGGACACATCCGGTCCATCACTCAACATCCTCATCAAGTTGATGTCCATTGTAGCCGTCGTATTGGCTGGCACTGACTGGCTTGTTTGAGGGCCTTCAAGCGTTAGACTCTTGAACAAGGCCCCGTTGGGTACTTCATGGGTCAGTTCCTTCAAGGTGTGACAATGACGTTGTTGTTGCTTTGCACCAGTGTTCTTGCTGGATGTCTTGATGGTCCAACTGTCAACTCTGGAATCGGCGACACAACGGAAGAAGAACTTGCTCTTCCTGATTGGGATATTGGTGACCAGTGGCTCTATACCTTCGTAACGCCTCAATTTGGGGAAGATAGTGCTCGATTAGTTGTTGCTGAAAAAGACAATGAGTCTGGCAACTATCGTCTAGG
>JABJFP010000214.1 GCA_018662715.1 Methanobacteriota archaeon
ACGTCGGAACAAGATGCGCTTCCACCGATGTCGTATGTGACGAGCTTTCCTTCTCGGAGGTGGTCTGCAACGCTATCATCGATCAGACGGGCAACTTCAATCAATTCATCTTCGCCGTTTTTACGGCCAAGGTAGTCCATCATCATCTGAATGGAATTGATGGAGGCGATTGGGTTGACCTTGTTGAGGCCTGCGTGCTTGGGTGCTGAGCCGTGAACGGGTTCGAAGAATGCATGTTGGTCACCGATGTTACCGGATGCTGCCATGCCCATTCCTCCTTGCAGAACTGCACCCAAGTCTGTTGAGATATCTCCGAACATGTTGGATGTTACGACGACGTCGTAGTGCTCAGGTGAGCGAGTGAGCCACTGCATGAATGCGTCAATGTAGCCGTAATCCGCTTCTGTATCTGGGTGCTTTCCTGCAACGGATTCAAATGTCTTCCTGAACAATTGACATCCACGGGTAACGTTCGATTTGTCAATGCATGAGACACGGCGTTGTCCATCGCTTGGAGCGCCGTTTCGAGTGGCTGCAACCTCAAAGCCCATCTCAATCAATCGTTGAGAGCCAGCTCGTGAAATCGGTCGTGGGTCGTAGGCTACTTCGCCCTCTAGGCCTGGGAAGGTCATGGGTTCTGGCTCGTATTCTGGACGTCCTTGGGCGCGGTCTGCACTGCGGCGGAGAAGGGCGTGGTAGAGGCCTTCTGTGTTTTCCCGAAGGATGGTCATGTCGACCATTCCAGGCTCCCAAATTTGTCGGAAGCCTCCGTGGATCTTGTGCGGTACCCCTTCGTAGAGTTTGATCGGACGAACATTGGCATACAAATCCAAGCCGCTGCGAAGACCAAGGATGACTGACCCTCCTGCGAGGTCTCCGTTCGGCAAACGAGCACCGGGTTGTCCAATGGCTCCAAGGAAGATCGCGTCCGTTTCATCACGGCAGAATTCAAAAGAACCTGGGGCCCATTCTTCACCGGTCGAAAGGTAATGCTGTCCGCCACACGGAATGACCGTTTGGTCGAAACCATGATTCGTATTTGCTTGAATTGTATCAAGAATCCGTTGGGCTTCCAAGGCAACTTCGCGCCCTGTTCCATCGCCCGGCAGTACTGTAATGCGGTGGTCACCCATGATATCGGGACAGGGCGCCCATACATGAACGAAACCCTCGTGAGAAAAAGGCGATGCGTCGCGCGGCCAAACGCTTACCTTTCTTTCCTGTGGCGTACTAATTTACTGCGATTGCCGAGGCTGTAAACGGTCTCCATCGGAAATTATGGTTCATCCGGAGGGGCATGCTTCATAGGCTGTCATCTCTCAAGCACTGTCATGGCGGATGAGGGACAAAAGGAACAGGAAACCCGTGTCGCTCTTGATGACATGCCCCTTGAGGTTCGTCAATTAGCAGATGTGATGCTCGGCGTCAATCCGGATTGGAACGTCCATGATTGGCTTGTTAAGCAAGCCAACAATGCCATGGATCTCTTGAGTGTGGATTTACTGCATGAAAAATTAGCCATTGAGCAACGACTTCAACGATTGGACGACCTTGGCCGTAGGATTGAAGGCGTTACTCGGAAGGAACACGCGGATGACCCATACCAAAGAAATTTGTTTGACTGCTTTGACATCAACGAAGAACACCCGTTACGAGGCCTAGGGCAACGAGCAGTTGAGCCAAGTCGGGCGGCTGAGCCAGTAAATCTTGGACAAGAGCCGCACCCCTCGAGTGTTTTCATTGACCTCATGCCGAATGACAATACTGACGACCCACTTCTTGCCATTGCTTGCCAGACCGTACTGATCACCGTAGAGGCTGAACTTGCGAGTGGCGAACCGGTTGCAACTCTTGAAGCGATTTTCAAAGGAACACGTTCATACAACATTGATGATGATGAGACCGATGAAGCTCTGGACCACCTTCTTTCCATTGGCGGATTGATTGAAATCGATGATAACTGCTTCATTTTATTCCCTCATTGAGCGGGGTCCCGCATAAGTCCCAAGGCATCCTCTTTATGTTCGGGGACTGAGTATATTGTATGGGAATACTACGCTCGCTCTCCATCGCAACGCTGACATGGTTCACCGCTACTGCCTTCTTATTCCATCCTCAACTTGCTTTAGCCCTCTCCATTCTGATGGCTTTTTTTTCTGAGGCTACACATCATCATAGCGAGATGCGAACCATGCAACGCCACCATCGAGAAATGGTGGGGCACCTTAGAGAAGCAAACGCCCACATCGAAGGTTTGGAAGCGGCTCTCACACGCCGTCACATAGAACTCAACACCGCCATTGAAGAACTTCAACGCCGAGATGCGGTCGGCAGTCCAGCGGCTAGAGAACTCCTCAAGCGACAAGAAGAAGCCATGGAGGCAGCTTCACGCGCCCTTGACAGCCGTCAAGAACGGAGCAACATTGTTCTTGAAAGCATGGAGCGGCTGCTGTCATTCCAAGCAGAA
>JABJFP010000215.1 GCA_018662715.1 Methanobacteriota archaeon
CTCGCTAACTGCCAACAACTGGGTCATTGCATTGGTACAGTTCGATGGAAGGCTGGAATGATAGGTCCAATGGGTCTGATTATCAAAGTTGAAGACGCCCAATCTGAATTTGTTGTTAGAAACGGTCTTGTAATACTCCAAAAAATATACGCTGTTTCCAATCATCACCGGAGAGGAATGTAAAGATTCATATTGATACGTCAGGGTAGTGGCCCGGTACAGTCTGTACACAGTATCATTATCGAAATTATATGCATAAATGGAATGACCTTTGTTATGGTTGTGGTTTTGGTTGCCTACATCTTCGTCGAAAGTAAACAATGTAGTATTGCCGATCATACCAAGGAATTCGAAGCCACCAGTGGTGTCGGAGCAATCATCTGCGATTGGTGTGTTAAACGTTGGCGTCCACGAGGTTTCATTGTAGCGATTGTAAGCGGCCAAGCAATAATCACCATTATACCCTTCTTGGTATTTGAACAAAATCACCTCATCGCTCACAGCAAAGATTGCACTGCTAGAATGATATCCGCTCGTAAGCATCGGACCTTGTGGCGTCCATGTTGAATTGTTCCCATACATCACGGACGTTGCTGGGGAACTTTGTGCGATTGGTTCAGCGTCATCCAGCGTTTCTTCGCCGTTTGTCCATGCGTTCATGGATTCAAGATACCCCACTTGGGACATCATCACCATCAAGAGCGATAAAACGACGGCTCGGTTGAAATTCGCGTGGCGTACGCTGGACATAAGTTTCCATCTACTTATGAATAAAATCCCCTTCACCGTTCATGATAGGAACATGGGGTCAACATTCATGGCTCGGTCGTAAATGCGTGGATAATAGTTGCCTCTGCGGATTGAAGATGTTCACTCACCGTGGCTTGCTTAATATCAAGGGATTCAGCGATATCACGCTGAGTACAAAGGCGAGGGCGGTCATAGTAACCCATCTCAATCGCTCTTTCTAGAACCGTTCGTTGTCGCTGAGGAAGCAACTCAATGAACTCGGGATTGTGCAAGGACTCAGCGCCCAGTTTCATCTTGAATCCATCATTGAGGACATTTTTGAGGTCTGTATGTGCTTGACGAAGAGCATCCCTCGTACCTCTAAGGGTGAGTAACATTCCCTCTGGATGAACAAAAGTGGGCGAAACCCACCATACGTGCTCAAGGGCCGTGAATACACGTGCCAACGTGCCCGTAGCCAAAACTTCACAGAGAGCGGAACGTTCAGTCTGTTCCAAGGTTTTGAGGATTTTATACGCTTTTTGATCCAATAAAAGTTTTGAAGGATTATCGTAATCGAATCGGATAAGGGCATGAAGTCCTTCGTCAGAGGAGGAAATTTTTGTGAGGAATTCCACTCTGTGGAAATCTTGAGTGAGGGACAATCCTGGTAGGTCCCTTCCCGAATCTCTTGTGATGTCAACCTGCATATATCGCAAATCGACTGAGTTCATGCCTATCATGAACGGAACCCGATACATAAAATCACCCATCCGACCTTCAGTTGTCGCCCGCCTCAAACATGCTCAATACACGGTTTAACTCTCTTAGAGACTCTTCCAATGTGTTACGCTCGTTGCGCTCCAATTCAGGGTCCTTGAGTTTCTCAGTGATGGCTTCAATTTCCCACTTGGCTTGTGCGCGCTCCCGCTCAAGCGCTTTGTCTTCCTTGATCATCTGCAAGCGAGCACGGCGGACATTTGTCGCCTTGCGCTGCTTGTTGTAAGATTCCTTGTTATCTGATGAAATCTCAACTGCTGTTGGGAACGGTATACCGATGCCTTCCTTCGCAAAGCTTTCTGCGATATTTTTCAACAACCAATCCTTTGCTACGAATTCGTCGGAGTAATCCTCTACCCAGCCGTATAATCTGAACACCTTGGCGAAATCTCCAAGCTCGTTGAGGAGAACTCTAGGTTCTGGGGCTTCTATTACATAGGGGCATTCTCGCATCAACTGAAGAACAGTGTACTTGACGTGAGAAATGTCTTCATCGTATTCTACGCCGATGTCCATAACTAAGGAAATTCGACGACCTTGTCCATCTCCACCGCCACGGGCATGGTTAACGACGGTGGAATTAATCAGATTGTTATTGGGAATGACGACAAGGTTTTCTTCATTCGTCAAAATCTTTGTTGAGAGAATTCCTACGGAAACCACTGAGCCTATTTCTCCATCAACTTCGATGCGGTCCCCGACCTCAAAGGGTTGGTCCAAAGCGAGCATGAACGAATTGATGATGTTCCCAAGTGTCTGTTGCATAGCCAAACCAATGATGAGGGAAAAGACTGCTAAGGATGCCAGGAGTCCGACCAATTCAAAGCCCAATTGATCCATAGCAAGGTACAAACCACCAAACCAAATTGCAGCCCTCATCAAGAAAATAACCAGTGAGTTGCTTCCCGATACAGTGACCGAAGAAGGATTAGAGAATTTGTCAATCACCACTGGAAGCATAATCTTGACCGTGACACTCATCAGGGAAGTAGACAAAATGATGTAAATTGCTTGAAAGACAGGGTCAAGGGCAGTGTTCAATTCGTCTTCTTTCCCCAGGACCCAAAGCATGGTAAGTTGTGTGCCGGCAAATATGATGAACGAATAAAGTCGGGTGGTGACGGGCCGATACAACATATCATCCCAATCGAATGAGGTTGCTTTGACAAAGTCAAGTACGATTTTCTTCATTAAAAAACGGACAATTGCAACCGATATGAGTGTGAGAACAAGACCTGTGGACCATTGCATCCAAGCATCCATGGCATTTGCATCACTGATTATGTCGCTGACTGTGACCATACCCCTCGCCCTGTACGACAA
>JABJFP010000216.1 GCA_018662715.1 Methanobacteriota archaeon
CTCTTCGTCGTAGGGTTGCCAGTCGGTCTGGCCTTCTTCACGATACCACCAGTAGCCATCTTCATCCTCAAACCATTCAACACCGTTTTCGTCAATGGAATAATTGTCATCGCCTTCCTCTTCGTATTCTTCTTCAAGAACTTCCTCAACTTCAGCGGGGTTTGCCATTCCCGTTTCTTCGGCAATACGGCGCTTGGCATCGTCTACATCTGATTCCGCACCTCCAAACACTCGATTTGAGGTTCGGATCTCTGCTTGATGGTCACCTTGACGTATAGCGTTGTCAGACTCTTGGTAGAAATCATCGGTCATTTTCTCACGGAATTCGTCAAATTCTTCTTTTCCAAAGCTTCCGGTGAATTCGTCACCTTTGGATTTCATGAGGTCGTCCAAATCAATCCGCTTGCCCATATTAAGTTCAGGAGCATTTGGTATGTCGCCTGCATAGAATGCATCTTCTTCAGTCCCTAGTTTCCCGAATACGCGACTCTCTGGGTCCGCTTCTTCGATGGCTTCGATAAGGAGGTCATGCTCTTCTTCATCAATATCTTCGGCTTCGTAAAGGTCGCCCGCTTGGTCAACCAGCGCTTCAAGCTGTGAAGCGAGTTCTTCTTCCTCTTCGCCGTACTGTTCAGTCAGTTTATCGACCTGTTTCAACAACTTTTCGTAAGGGCTGCCGGTGATGGCCCCGAGAAATCGCCCGAATCCACCCTTCTTCTTCGCCATGGTATACCCTTGACATTACCCTTCTTCAAAGATTGTCCTCGTCGGACCCTTGATGATGAACTTCTTCTTGGGAGGTTCATGGTGGAGGAATGGTTAGGGGCATTGATGATGTCTTACAACCGCGACTCCTACGAGCAGCGTAGCGGTTACATGGCGCAAGTGCATGTACCAGGACATGTATTTCAGTCGCTCGTTTGGTGGGCCTTACAGGCGCTTCCAGACGAAATTCTCGTTGGAATTGACATTGACCCGAATCAGCCCCATAAACCTCAAGTTGACGAGTATTTTTCAGGTGATGAGGTTCATGGTAATTTGTTCCAAGGTCAGGGCTACGTCATCAGTGAAGCACACATCGTAAATCGTGGGGATTCTTACTCCGTTCATCATCTTCCAGAGGATTGGACGGACGACATGTTCTCGAGCCAGCGGGGCTCAAGAGCGGGCCGATTCACACATTGGCTCCATACACATCCAAACGCACCTGCGATACCCAGTGGCCCCGATGCTGATGCTGCCCAAGAAACCAGTGGAATAGACATGATTTTGGGGTTGAGATTTTCTCCTGAAGGTCCCCTGCCATGGTTTGATGATGTTGAGGGAACTCGCCGCTCAATGAAAGCAGTAGGCAAAGATAACACGCCGAGGAAACGGTCATTCTTTGCACGCCATCGTCTACCTGTTCTTGGAAAGGCCCCGAGTGGACATAGCATCCATGAGATTCAACTCATTGGATTTCATAAATCAGGACATGGCGTCAACATTGTGTTCGTGGATGAACATGGCTGGCCCTACGGATGGGACATGGAAACGGAAGGATTGGATTCAGTATAAATCTGAATCAGGTTAGGCATCTGCGAGAATCGCATGCAATTCTAGCAAGCGGTCAGGATTGACTCCGAGGTCGCCCTGCCCAAGGCGCGATTGGGAGTGGAGTTCAAATTCTGTCCCTCCAGTACTCAGTTGACGCAATTGAACAACAACGTCGTCGGGAAATCTCCAAAATGGAGTGATGGCCACTGCGTGAATATAGTACTCCTCGCCATCCACAGACTCTTCGACAAGTATTCGGAGATCGTTTTCCACAACCCAATCTGTAAGAGCGGCAAGGGATGTATTCAGTTCAACATTGTTTGTTGTGTCAAGCTCCATATCCATCCGAAAGGTGTCTCCGCCACCGAGGTGAGCGCAATTTTGACTGTTGGACTCACAGGAAGGCATGGTTGCAAAGGGTACATCGGGAGCTGCTCCGAAAATCCATGCCTGTACCAAGAGAAGAGGAGAAAGTAAAGCGAAAACAATCAATGCATTCCGCTTGATTTTTGATGAGGATTCAATGTCTTCTTCAGGCTCCAATTGGTAACCCTCCGGGACTCCATTTTCGGTACTTGTAATATTCAGCCATGCATGCTTCTTCATCAGATTCATCAACAAATGAGACCATTCCCGATGCTACCCCACTCGTTACGGGTTCATTTCTTAGACGCCATGAAAGCAGGTCTTCTTGTTTTGCATCTTTACCTTGCCGCAGCCAATGGTCCACATTCCATTGACGAGCAGTGTCCCACTGAACTTGAGCCCGTTCCATGAGGTCGCTCCATTCACAACCCTCACCAGTAATTGCATTCCATGCATCAAGCATGATGTGGTCGGGTGTAGCACCTTTTGCAAACGCACATAAAATCATGGAATCACGAATCACAATGCTATGCTGGCTGATGACAAGTTCACCCATGAGGTCTACCGCAGAGCGATTCGGAAGACCTGTTGGGTCCTTGTAATTCGCACGCATGTGATTAGCCCCGACGTTGGATGTCATGTAGGCCATGGCATTTCCACGCTTTCC
>JABJFP010000217.1 GCA_018662715.1 Methanobacteriota archaeon
CGTGAGGATTGACCAATGAATTTGTCAGGTTTCAGTCCTTCAATCGTACTTAATCTCGCCACAAGGTTGCTCACGGTGTCTCTAAATTCTGTAAATACGAGTATTTTACCGTCTGGTTTTTGTCCAATCTCTTGTCTCACGAGCCGTTCAACAACAGATGTCTTGGGATGCAATTCTTCAATATCCGCCAAGGATTTACGCAATTCATGAATGACCGGTAAAGACAACAGACGATTGGTTTTTCTTCCTTCCCGACCTTCTATCTCTGCTCGCTCTAGAAACGAATGTGCAACCTCTGTACCTTGTGTTTTGAGGAGGTTGACGAGCATGTGCATCCGGCGAAGGTCTGCAACTCTACGAGCAGCATCATAACCTCGGACATCACGCTGTTGGATGGCTCTACTTGCCCGTAATTGGGCTTTTTCGATATCACCCGAAGATACATGTTCTTTCGGAGCGAGGAATCCGAGTTGTTGGAGATGCTTTGCTTCGGATAAAAAATGCTCCTCTAATGGTGTTATCAGCAAACCTAGTGAAGGGGGGAGTTCAATGAACTCCTCATGAATGTTCATGTCAACATCGAACGGTTTGACGAGTGGTTCATCACGCTTTGAGACATCTACCACTTGGATGCCAAGATTTCTTTGAACATCATCGATGTGCCTTGCATTAGAGCCAGGGCTTGCTGTTGCTGCTAAGATGCGACCATCGGGGCGGGCCCTACGATACAACTTCCCCACCTGTGCATATGCGTGATTCCCTGTTGCATGATGTGCTTCATCAACGATGAGCAACCCAACCTCGCTGAGATTGATAGTGCCGCTTTGAGCGTCATTCCGAATAACCTGAGGTGTTGCCATCAGGACTCTTGCTTGCTCCCACAACGTCTTCCGTTTTCCAGGTGCGGTCTCACCCGTGTAGGCAACGATTTCATCATGAGGTAACTTGAGGTGTTGCTGTGCCATGCTTCTTTGCTGGTCAACCAAACCAGTTGTTGGTGCGATGAGGATGATCTTCTCAACACCTCTGCGAAGGTATTCGGCCATCACCATCCACTCTACGGCGGTTTTTCCAAACCCTGTCGGCATGACCATCAATGTTGAAGCTGAAAGGCACCGTTCCAGTGAACGAATTTGGTATGCTCTGGCTTCAACACCGTCATGAAGAAACGGATGCTGGACGGTAGGCATTGCCATTACTTCCCGTCAAGGGTTCAAAAGGATGATGTGGAGAGTGGATGGTAACTGAAAGTGTCGGCGAACAGATTTTGTCAAGCAAAAGGTTTGAAGACCCTCAATTCCAATGGCGTCACACGCATTCCTCTCTTCTGCTAGACCGAACCGCATATATACGGGAGGTAAGTCGGAGGGTTGCTCAAAGGTGAGTAGCCAGACACACTGGGCCATCCCCCGAGGACCCCAACTGGCCCTTTCCCCACTCGTGGGAATGGGACTCCGTGTCACGGCTTCTACGCTGTATGTGCCCTCGTACGCCCCTTCGGTGGGGCCAATTCGTTGTAGAAAATAATGGAGGAATCCAAGATGGCAAAACGAAACCACCCACGCCGTGGATCGATGGCGTTCAGCCCGCGCAAGCGAGCGAGCCGCACATTCGGACACGTCAAGTCGTGGCCCACAACCGATGCAAGCGAAGTCCGAGTGCAAGGATTTGCTGGCTGGAAAGCCGGCATGACCCACATTCTGGCTCGTGATTTAAACCCCCGAAGTACATCTGCAGGACAAGAAGTTCGAGTCCCTGTAACTGTCGTTGAATGCCCAAAGATGCGCATTCTCGGCGTTCGTGGTTACCAAATGACTCCCTACGGCAAGCAAGCTGCGGGCGAAGTTTGGGCTGACGCAGAAAAGATTACTGAAGCATTCCCTGAACTCTTCAAGAGAGTTCCAACACGAAAGGTCCATGACGCAACCAAGCACATGGAAAATTTGGTCAATGCTGACCTTTGTGAAATTCGCCTGATCGTATCAACCCAACCTGGTTCCCTTGCTAGCGTCTCTACTAAGGTTCCTGACGTTATGGAAATGGGATTGGATGGAGGCTCTTTCGAAGACCAACTCAACTGGGCCAGCGAGCACATGGGCGAAGAATACTCCTTTGCTGATGCATTCGAAGAAGGCATCCTAACCGACATTGTCGCAGTTACCAAAGGATACGGATGGCAAGGTGTCATCAAGCGATTCGGTGGAAAGCTTCAATCTCACAAGAACTCAAAGAAGCGCCGACAGCACGGAAACATGGGTGCTTTCGGTGACGGATACGTCCGAAAGACCATCCGCCAAGGTGGTCAAACCGGATACCATCAGCGAACTGAGTACAACAAGCGCATCTTGCGAGTCGCTAATCCAGAAGATCACTCCATTACTCCGTCGGGCGGCTTCCTCCACTATGGCGAAGTCAAGTCGGATTACATTCTCGTTAAGGGAAGCGTACCCGGGCCTGCAAAGCGCCTTATTCGATTCCGAGACGCAACACGCGGCTCAGACCGAACACTACATGATTACGAAATCACCTATGTCAGTACGGCATCAAAGCAGGGGGCCTGAAGATGAAGGTCGCTGTAAAAGATATCGTGAACACCATCACTCAAGACGAGTTGGATGCTGGAAAACTCACTGTGCGCTTCGATGTTGAAGTCTCAGACGGTTCCAACATGACGCTCCCTGAAGTGTTCAGCACTGAAGTCCGAGAAGACTTGGTTAAACTTGCTGTAGCCTCTAGCCGAGCAAACCGCCGACAACCATACGGTTCTCGCCCTCACATCGGAAAGCGAAAGCCAATGGCCGGTATGAAACACTCCGTCGAATGGTGGGGTAAGGGTCGTGGTGTGTCTCGTATCATGCGACGCACAGGACAACGCCGTGGTGCTCAGAACCCCCACACACTGGGTGGTCGCCGAGCCCACGGACCTAAGGTCGAAAAAGACTGGTCTCGTAAACTCAATCAAAAAGAGCGCCAAGCTGCTCGTAACTCTGCTCTTGCAGCAACGGTCTCCATGGAGACCGTTTCCGCCCGAGGCCACCGATTTGACGAAGAAGTAGAACATCTACCAATCGTTCTAGGCAACTACGCCGAAATCGTTGATGGAAAGACAACTGAATACGACATTGAATCGTTCAACCATGGCTCAGCAACTCGAAAGGCAGCTGCTATCTTTGACCAACTTGGCCTAGGCCCAGATCTTGACCGTGCCCGAAACGGCCGCAAGATTCGTGCTGGAAAGGCAACAATGCGTGGACGAGTTCACAAAACTCCTAAGTCCGTTCTCTTGGTTGTCAAGGAAAAGGCTGGACTTGCAAAGGCCGTCCGCAACCTACCTGGTGTTGACGTGGTCGCAGCAAAGGATCTCTGTGCTGAAGACCTTGCTCCAGGTGGCGACCTTGGTCGACTCACCGTCTTTACCAAATCTGCTTTGGAGGCAATGAACTGAGGTGATATCATGAACGCATACGACATTATCATTCAACCATGGCTCACTGAGAAATCCATGGAAGCTCGTACTACCGAGCAACGCCTTGAATTCATTGTTCGCCGAAGTGCAACAAAGTCTCAAATCGCACGTGCTGTTGAAACCATCTTCGATGTAGAAGTCGCTAAGGTCAACGTACGTAATTCAAAGCACGGCAAGCATGCATCTGTCAAACTTGCTGAAGGCTATGACGCAGAAGACGCTGCTATGCGTCTGGGAGCATTCTGAGGTGATTTATCATGGGTAAGAGAATTCGAGCACAACGAAAAGGTTCCTCACCACGTTACCGCGTGGCGAGCCACCGATTCCCTGGAAAGAACCGCATGCCTCGCGACAAAGACGTGGTTTGCGAAGTTACAGAACTGGTTCACAGTCCTGTTCACAGTGCACCACTCGCACGTGTGAAGACGCCTAACGGCGATACAACACTGGTTGCCGCAACCGAAGGAATTGCCATCGGTAGCAAAATCGCAATTGGAGACAATGTCGCCCTCCGACCAGGAAACATTACCGAAATCGGTAACATTCCTGAAGGGACAGCAATCAACAACCTTGAACTTCGCCCTGGCGATGGTGGAAAGGTTGCTCGTTCGGCAGGTAACTCCTGTATGGTTGAGGCACGCGTCGGCGAAATGGTCCGTATTCGTATGCCCTCTGGTTCCCTCAAGGAACTTTCAACCAAGTGCCGAGCCACCATCGGTGTGCTCGCTGGCCACGGTCGAGAAGAGATGCCACTTCGAACTGCTGGTGCTGCTTACTACAAGGCTAAGGCCCGTGGTAAGCTTTACCCGCATGTCTCCGGTGTCGCAATGAATCCAGTGGACCACCCGCACGGTGGTGGAAACCACCAAGCTGTTCACGGACCAAACTCCGTTGCTCGTGGTACGCCACCGGGCGCTAAGGTTGGTTTGATCGCACCGAGCCGTACTGGCCGAGGACGAGGTAAGAAAATTTGAGGTGATGATGTATGGCACGTAAGAAGAAGTCCTTTATGACCCCCAAAGCAAGCCGACGTAAGGCACGAAAGCGCCTTTCAACCACGTCAGCCCGTGTTAAGAAAGAATTCACCTACCGTGGATTCAATCTTGAACAACTTGAAGCCATGCCACTATGGCCCGATGAAAGCAGTGAAGACTACATTGTTGGTCTTCTGCCTTCGCGAGCCCGCCGTAGCATGGGCCGTGGAATGTCTGTTGAGAACGAGCATTTCCTTGCTCGCATGAACCGATCGGGCGCCCGCACCATGCGTACGCACCGCCGAGACATGCCCATTCTTCCACAATTTGTTGGCCGACGTATCGCAATATACAACGGACAACATTTCGTTGAGGTCGAAATCAAGCCAGAGATGATTGGACATTATCTTGGTGAATTTGCTGTGACACGCCGTGGCGTTGCACACAGTGGACCTGGTGTCGGTGCAACCAAATCGTCAAAGCACGTTCCATTGAAGTGAGGTGAAAAGATATGTCAAAGCGAAACCAAATGGACCGTCGAACCCGACGAAAACAACTTCCTCAATCTGGATACACTCAGCTTCTGCAAGGCAGCCGCCTTGCTACTGCCCGCTCAGTACAAGTTGACATGCACGTGAAGCACTGCTTCGAAGTATGCCGTGCAATCAAGAACAAGACTGCTGGCGAAGCAATTGCCTTCCTTAACCAAGTGCTCAAGATTGATTCAAACCGTGCAGATGTTCGTCGTAAGGCAGCAGCTGTCCCCTTCCGCCTTGGGAGTGGAAACAAGCGCAAGCGTCGTTCAGGACCTTCTATGGTCGGACACCGAAAAGGTGGAATCGGACCAGGTCGTTTCCCTGTAAAGGCTTCTCGTGAAATCATCAAGGTGATTGAGAGCGCAATGGAAAACGCACGTTATCAATACGAAGACATTGACGCTGAAGAAATGCTCATCACGCACATCGCTGCTCACCGTGGACGAATCCGCAAGGGATGGATCCCACGAGCCCGTGGCCGTGCTACTCCAAGCAACCACTACCAAGTGAACTTGGAGGTCTTCCTCGAAGACATGAACACCACTGTCGACGAGTTGGAGGACGAATTCTGAGGTGATTATCATGAGTAAGAAAAGTATTGTACAAACCATCATCAACCGAAACGTTGAGCGACAGCTCGTACGTGAGTTCTTGATTAAGAACACCAAGAAATCCGGATTCGGAGGATTGGAGATTCGCCGAACTCCTGCAGGTACTGACGTTACTGTTCACGCAGAACGCCCAGGTATGGTCATCGGCCGTAAAGGAAAGATCATCAACGACCTTCAAAGTCGTCTAAGTCAAGAATTTGAACTTTACAACCCCAAACTAAAGGTTGAAGAAGTCAAGAAACCCGTTCTTAACGCTCAAGTCATGGCTGAGAAAATTGCAGCATCCCTTGAACGGGGATGGTACCACCGCCGAGCCTGTCACAGTGCAGCCCAGAATATCATGGATGCAGGGGCTCGTGGAGTCATCGTAACCGTTGCTGGAAAACTCACTGGTTCTCGAAACCGAACTGAAAAGTACATCCGTGGACACGTCAAGTACTGTGGTGAAACCGCACTCCAACACATGGACAAAGGTTACTCCGTTGCAGTAAAGAAACTCGGAACCATCGGGGTTACCCTGCAAATCATGCGACCAGGTACCAAACTACCTCACGAAATCACCATCTTTTCCGATGAGGAATTGAAGGTGCAAGCAGCTCAAGAAGAGATTGAAGGAGCGGACGCACAATGAGTTTCGTCTCCAATCGTGAAATCGCTTCCATGAGTGCAGAAGCCCGTGAGGCTCGCCTGCTGGAACTCCAAGAGGAGTTGTTGCAATTGCGGGCTGAGAAAGCGCTTGGTGGGACACCATCTAACATGGGTGCATACAAGGCTACTCGCCGAAGTATCGCCCGCCTAAAGACACACATGAGTAGTCAAAACTGAATCGAGGAGAGGTGAAGAATAACGATGGCTGCTATTTGTAACGTATGTGGACTCCCTGATGAGTTGTGCATCTGTCAAGAAATTGCAAAAGAGCAACAAAAAGCAATCCTATCCACCGACCGAAGACGCTATGGAAAAATCGTAACAAAAGTTGAGGGAATTGAAGATTCAGCAATCGACATCAATCAACTAGCAAAACTACTCAAAAACAAATGTGCAGCAGGTGGGACAGTTAAGGGACGATTAATTGAACTTCAAGGAGACCACAAAAAGAAAGCTGCTGAAGTACTCAAGAACAATGGATTTAACGTGGAGGTGAGATGAGATGGATATTTACAATCAAACATGGATCGGTCGTGAATTGACCGTACTCGCCTCAACAGATTCATCCCTTGTCAACCGACAAGGATGCGTGGTTGATGAAACCCGCAACACCCTGGCAATCCGTGAAGGAGACCGAATGGTCACACTGAACAAAGCCAGTATCACATTCACTGTTGGCGACCATCCGGTCGTCATCGAAGGGGCAATGGTGGGTCACCGCCCCGAAGACAGGATCCACCGAACATATAGGAAGGCATGATACGATGCGAGATATTGGCGTTGATGTAAAAAACCCCACCGGTGAGTGGGATGGCGATGAAAACTGTCCGTTTTACGGAACTCTACGCTTGCGTGGTCAGGTTTTGGAAGGTACAGTTTCCAGCACTGGTATGCAAAGTACGATTACAATCGAACGAAACAATGTGCGTTACATGAAGAAGTACGAGCGATTTGAGAAGCGAACCAGTGTCGTTTCTGCTCACTTGCCTACCTGTATCGGAGAAGTCAACATCGGTGATACGGTCAAGGTCATGGAATGCCGCCCTCTTTCTAAGACGGTTTCATTCTGCGTCATCGAGAACTCAGGAGGTGTTGTCTGATGCGAGGAATTGCAGGAAAGCAAACCCGAGGTCTACCGACCGCAGCACGCCTTCACGTTGCCGATAACACCGGTGCAAAGGTTGTTCAAATCTTGAACGTTCTCAAGCTCGGTGGTACCATGCGTCGTTACCCCGCAGCAGGTGTTGGTGACATGGCCAAGGTCTCTGTCAAGAAAGGAACTCCTGACACCCGTCGACAAATGTTCAACGCAATTATCATCCGCCAACGCCGACCGTTCCGTCGTGTTGACGGTACATGGGTGCAGTTCGAAGACAATGCTTGTGTCATTGTCAACGAGAAAGGAGACGTTCAAGGGTCCGATATCAAAGGGCCAGTATCTCGAGAAGCCGCTGAGAGGTGGCCTCGTATTGCTGCAAATGCAAAACAGATTGTGTGAGGGATGAACATGGTCAAGAGTATGAAACCAGGAAAACAACGAAAGGCGCACTTCAACGCGCCAATGCACGAAAAGCGTAAGCGAGTTGCGGCTCGTCTGCAACTTGCCAAGCCAGATGCACGATTCGCAGGTGTTCGCACCGTTACCGTCCGTGTAGGAGATATAGTCCAAACAACCCGTGGCGATCACGCCCATGGTGGAAAGCGTCACGGTGGAAAGCGCAACAATGAGCCCCTCACCGGAGCCGTTCTTCGAATTGATTCGGAGAAGGGTCGCTTGTACATTGAAGGAGTCAAGGCCAGTAAGGCCGACAACAAAGAAGAGGCGGTACCAGTTCACGCCTCGAACGTGGTAGTGGTTCAACTTGATGAATCCGACCGCATGCGAATCGCAAAATTGACTGGTAACAGGAGTTGAACAATATGAGTAGCCATCATTTGAAGCGCTTGGCCATGCCCCGTAGCTGGCCTTTGCCCCGTAAAACATCCGTTTGGGTGACCCGACCTATGCCAGGCGCACATTCGCTTGAACATTGCATGCCTGTTTCCTTAGTCATTCGTGACGTACTAGGACTTGCTAAGACCAGCCGTGAAGTACGTTTCATTCTTCACAACGAACTTGCTAAGATCGACGGACGTATTGTGAAAGATACTCGCCGTGGCGTCGGTTTGATGGACGTATTGTCCCTCGGCGACGAGCATTACCGATGCGTCTTGGACCACAACGGTCGCTTGCGCTATCGAACCATCTCCGCTGAAGAAGCGGCTTGGAAGGTTTGCCGAATTGAAGGTAAGACGACCATTAAGGGTGGTCAAACACAACTTAACCTTCACGACGGACGAAACATCATCGTTGATGACCCAAGTCAATACAACACTGGAGATTCACTCAAACTTGGTCTTCCAGAGCAAACCATCGTTGACCACATCCGATTCGGAGAAGGAACACGATGCTACCTCATCGGTGGAGGCCACGTTGGCGAAACTGCTGATGTGAAGGAATACATCGTTAAGCGTTCAAGCATGCCTAACGAAGTACAATTCGAATCCTTTGGTACCGTTACTCGAAACGTCTTCGCAATTGGTGACGCTAAGATGCCCCTTACGGAGGTGGCTGAATGAGTGAAGCTGTGAACCCTATGGCACAACTACGTGTCTCAAAGGTTTGCGTGAACATCGGTGTCGGAGAAGGTGGAGAACGCCTCCTCAACGCCGAAAATGTTCTGCAGTTGGTGACAGGTGTCAAGCCTCAACGTACTCTTGGACGTATCCAAAACCGTGACCTCAAGGTCCGTTTGGGCATGCCCATCGGATGCAAGGCTACCATGCGCAACAAGGAAGTGATCAACAAATTCCTGACCGATGCCTTCAACTGTCGAGACAACACTATTCCTTCATGGAACTTTGACAGCCAAGGTAACCTTTCCTTTGGCGTCCGTGATTACACGGACTTCCCCGGTCAGAAGTACGACCCAGAAATCGGAATCTACGGAATGGACATTACCGTTGTTGTTGAGCGACCTGGCCACCGAGTCAGTCGCCGTCGCCGAGCCAAGAGTAAGGTCGGAGACCACCACAGAGTCACACCCGATGAATCACGACAGTGGTTCGTAGAACAATACAATATCAGTATCCTGGAGGAGTAAGAATGGCACGAGATCATGGAATTAGAATTGGAAGAACCCAAGGATGCCGACGCTGCAACCGCAAGCGTGGTATGATCCGTCGACACGGTCTACGACTGTGCCGCCAATGCTTCAGAGACGTAGCACCGGAAATCGGTTTTAAAAAGATGAATTGAGGAGGCGAAAAGTATGCAATTTGACCCATTAAATGACGCTCTTGTCAAGATCTACAACGCTGAACAAGCTGGAAAGTTCGATGTTGAACTTTCGCCCGCTTCCAAACTTCTTGGAAACGTGCTGAACATCATGCAATCCAAAGGCTATGTTGGCGAAATTACCCGAGTTGAAAACGGCCGAGGCGATGCCTTTGTTGTTGAACTTCGTGGAACTATCAACCGCTGTGGTACGGTAAAGCCTCGCCACAGTGTTCGTCGCCAAGAATATGAGAAGTGGGAGACCCGATACCTTCCTGCTCGTGACTTCGGTCTCCTCATTATGACGACCAACTCCGGCGTGATGCATCACTACGATGCTAAGGACGCTCGAATAGGCGGCAAATTGCTGGCCTATGTATACTGAGGTGAAGAAATATGGTAAAAATCGACAGAATCGAACACATCGTAACCATCCCTGAAGGCGTTAGCGCCGAGATCAGTGAAGATGGCGTCGTGACCGTAACCGGTCCTAAAGGAAGCCTTTCCCGAACTTTCGTGAGCACATTCATTGAATTGTTCAAGGACGGTTCAGGAATTACTGTGCGTGTGGATGTTCCACGCCGCAAGCAACGTGCACTTGCAGGAACTTGGAACGCCCACATTTCAAACATGATCAAAGGAGTATCAGACGGATTCACTTACAACTTGAAAGCCTTCTACTCTCACTTTCCCATGACCCTAGCGGTAAACGGAGACACATTCAATGTCAACAATTACTTTGGAGAGCGTGTCCCACGGGCAGCAAAAATCCTTAACGGCGTGAACGTCAAGGTATCGAACAAAACAGAAATTACAGTGTCGGGCATTGACAAGGAAGCCGTTGGTCAAACAGCAGCAAACATTGAACGATGCACGACCATCAAGAACCGAGACCGACGTGTCTTCCAAGATGGTATTTACCTAGTAAACAAGGAGTGATTGAGATGGCAGAAGATTATGAATCAATGACCGTTGCCCAACTGAAGGAAGTGCTCAAAGAGCAAGACCTTCCGATTTCGGGTAAGAAAAGCGAACTGATTGCCCGTTTGGTAGATGCCAACGGAGGAGCAGACGCTGCAGATGAAACAACCGCAGATGCACCAGAAGAAGCACCTTCCGAAGACGGATGGGATGATGAAGACTGGGATGACGAGACTGAGCAAGTTTATGTCGTCAAGCAGAAGCCTGTTTTGGATGAAACCATGAAAGCCGCTCTCGCACTTCGTGCAGCACAAAAGAAGAAGACACCCTCGTTCCGCAGAACTGAATGGTTCCGCTACAAGCGACTGTCTCGCTCTGGATGGCGAGCTCCTCACGGAATGGACAACAAGCAACGCCGCAATTACAAGTACCGTGGTTCCCTTGTCCGCATCGGTCACGGAAAAGTAGCCGAAGCACGTTTCCTTCACCCGTCTGGATTCCGTGAAATCATGGTCCACAATATCGCTGACCTTGAAACGGTCGATCCTGAAACCCAAGCAGCCCGTGTTGGCAGTACTGTGGGAGGACGCAAGAGAGAACATATCTACTCACGAGCCGATGAACTTGGGATTCGTGTGTTGAACCGAAGGAGGGATGTTTGATGCAAATCACCAACCAAAAGCGCCTCGCTGCTCGATTGCTCGGATGCGGAGTTAACCGTGTTTGGATTCACCCGTCCTTTGTGGACCAAGTGGCATCTGCGGTTCAGACCGACGATATCCGTGAATTCATCGAAGAAGGCTGGATTAAGGCCAAGCCAATGAAGGGAACCTCTCGTGTTCGTGCTCGTGCCAGACTCGCTCAAAAGCGAAAGGGACGACGTAAGGGACAAGGTACTCGTGCAGGTTCAGCCAACGCTCGAAATCCTCGTAAGAACCGATGGATGCGCACCATTCGCAGCCAACGCCGTACTCTCAAGGAACTACGTGACGACGAAACCATTGCACCTTCCCAATACCGCCGATACTACCTCAAGGCCAAGGGCGGTTCATACCGTTCTATTGCCCACATGCGTTCTCAGATGACGCTTGAAGGTGTTAGCTTCCCTGGAGGTGACGAGTGATGGCAGGAAACAACCGCCGCTCTATCTTCCGCCGACGTAAGGCTGGTCTCACCGACTACCGTCGTCGATTGAAGTTGCTTCGTGGTCAAAAGCCACGTGCAGTTGTCCGTGTGTCCAACACCCGTACAACCTGTCAACTCGTTACATGGGCAGCCGATGGTGACCTCGTGACCATTTCAATGACAGGCTCAGACCTTGTCAAGAAACATGGATGGCCTAACGACCACTCATTGAAATCCGTCCCTGCATCCTACTTGGTAGGCTTCGCAATGGGCAAAGCCGCAATGGCTTCGGGATCCTCCGAAGCCGTTCTGGACATTGGATTGGCAGCAAGTACCCGAGGTGGCCGTGTTTACGCCGCACTCAAGGGAATGGTTGACGCTGGTCTTGACATACCTCACAGCGATGAAGTCTTCCCTGATGAAGGCCGCCTCACCGGCGCCCACATCAACGATAAGATGACCAAAGCTGTTGACACCACAAAGAAATCCATTGAGGGGGCATACTGATGACTGAAGAAGAACAAACAATTCCTACCATGGCACCAGGTTTGATGCAAGCCTACACCGACGAAGCACCAGAAGAAACACCTGATCGTCGCCGACGAAAGAACCAGTACGACCCAATCGCTGCTCTGCGCAAGTGGGAACCTCGTACTCGCCTCGGCGCTGCAGTCATGGCTGGAAAGATTATTTCCTACGAAGCCGCACTGGCATCTGGTCTACCTATCCGTGAAGTTCAAATCGTTGACGCACTTATTCCTGACCTCGAAGATGAAGTTATCTCCGTGAACATGGTACAACGCATGACTGACAGTGGTCGTCGTGTCCGCTTCAACGTAATGGCTTGCGTCGGAAACCGCGATGGATATGTCGGTCTCGGCATGGCCAAGGCTAAGGAAGTCGCTACAGCAATCAGCAAGGCCATTACGGCTGCAAAACTCAACCTCATCCCCGTTCAACGCGGAAACGGTTCATGGGAATCATCACCAGGTCCGGGCAATACCGTTCCGTTCAAGGTGAACGGCCGAGCTGCTTCTACCCGTGTTACACTCATGCCTGCTGCAAAGGGCAAGGGACTTGTTATCGGTGAAACCGGTAAGCGTGTCCTTGAACTTGCAGGAGTTAAGGACGTTCTTTCCCGAACAAAGGGACAGACACGAACCACCATCAACTACGCTGCTGCTACCTTCAACGCATTGCAGAACATCAACACCACCCGTGTTCTCGATGGTCAGCGTGAGAAACTACACATCCATACTGGGAGGAAATTTGAATGACGTTTATTGTTGTACGAGCACGAAGCGATGTTAAGGTTGAGCGATCTATTCGTGAAACCATGCACCACATGAATCTGACACGTGTTAACCACGCTGTTATCATTGCAGACAACCCACAATACCGTGGAATGCTGCAAAAGGCCAAGGATTACATTACCTGGGGCGAAGCAGATGTTGGACTTGTTGAGCGCATGCTTGCAGAGCGAGGTCGAATGGCAGGTAACATTCCATTGACAGATGAAATCGTTGCAGAACATACCGATTACAAGAACATCAGCGAATTTGCAACAGCAATTGTCGCTGGCGATGCACAGGTCAAAGATATTCCAAACTTGAAGCGTGTCTTCCGCCTTCACCCTCCTCGAGGGACAAAAGGCTGGGGCGGACTCAAGCGAAGTTTCGTTGTCGGTGGGGCTCTTGGCTCCCGTGGCGAAGAAATTGGGGCGCTCGTTGAGCGAATGATTTGAGGTGATTGAAGATGGGTACAAAAGCAAACAAACATCGTGGACGAAACCGTTACCACGGTCGAGGAAAGAAAGCTGGTCGTGGCGCAGGAAAGCGTGGTGGCCGCGGAAACGCTGGTATGAACAAGCATCGTGTCATGACCAGAATCAAGTACATGCCAAACCATTGGGGTATGCACGGATTCAACCGACATCCAACCCTCCGTACTGTCCATGTGACCGTCAACGTTGGTCAACTCGACGAGATGGCTAATGGCGGAAAGAGCATTGACTTGACCTCGCTGGGGATTGACAAGCTTCTCGGAAGTGGACAAATCCGCTCCAAACTCACAGTCATTGTGGGTGAAGCAAGCGCTCGGGCTATTGAAAAGATAGAAGCCGCTGGCGGTACTATCGAACAAGGCGACGACTGGGGCGAATTTGAAGAAGAATGACACTTTGTCATTCAATCGCACCGCAACATAAGAAAAACAACACAGGTAGGGAACGAACATGAAGCACAAGCCAATTCCATGGGCCATCCTTCTAACGGGTGTATTGTATTACGGTCTGCTCGTATACTGGCAGTCTGATGAACTTCAGATGGCTAGCGGTAGTGACCCGTACAATGCAGCGGTTTTCGGATTGTTGTTTTCTGTAGTCTACCT
Organism: Methanobacteriota archaeon; assembly: GCA_018662715.1. GTDB lineage: Archaea > Thermoplasmatota > Poseidoniia > Poseidoniales > Poseidoniaceae > Poseidonia. The sequence continues at coordinate 13,986 of JABJFP010000217.1, forward strand.
CGCATACTGTATGATTTGTTTCCAGCGAGATCTTCCAAGTTCTTTCAAAGAAATGCCCTTTGTAGGCCGTTTTGGTAAACTGACCGGATGGTTGGCGTTTGCCTCTATCGCCGTTTACTATGTGCGCCCTGCTGCATGGGGTGGATACGACGAAGGCGTTGGTTTCTTTTTGGTCGGTATCATTCTTCTAGGATTTGGAGCAGCGGCCATTCTTACATGTTTCATGTGGGAAGGAGATGACAGCAGCCGTTTGTACGCACTACGCCGCTTCGTTGATGTTTACCCAACGATTACCAAGCCAGAGCGTCACGTCCGCTTCAACGAAAAAATGTGGACCACTACCTTCGTCCTCATCATCTACTTCGCCATGACCAACGTCATGCTTTTCGGACTTTCCGGACAAGCCCTTGACTTGTTCAGTGGGTTCCGTTCTATCATGGCTGGTGCTTCCGGTACCATCATGCACTTGGGTATTGGTCCAATCGTTACTGGTTCCATTATCATGCAATTGTTTGCGGGTGCGAAAATTATCCGACTTGACCTGAGCAACTCCGATGACAAGGCCATGTACCAAGGTGTGCAAAAGTTGCTTGTTCTCATCATGATTCCAATTGAATCGATTCCCCAGACTTATGGGTTCCTTGACCCTAGCGAATGGCTCATCGATGCATACGGACTAGGATGGGCTAACTTTGTGATTGTAGCCCAACTCTTTGCTGGCTCGTATCTGGTGTTCTTGCTGGATGAATTAGTCAGCAAGTGGGGAATTGGGTCTGGTATCTCACTCTTCATTGCTGCAGGTGTTGCACAATCCACATTCGTAGGTACGCTATCTCCTCTCGCAACCACCTCGGGTATGCCTTATTCTCTCCAAAACCCACCGTCGGGTACGCTCCCTATGATCTTCTACATGTTCCGTGAATCATCAAATTATGAGATGATTCAGGCGAATGGATTCGAAGTCATGTTACTGACGCACGTCAACCCTGTTGCGGCTCTTATCTCATCGATTATCGTGTTCTTGGTCGTTGCCTTTGCCGAATCGAGTAAGCTCGAATTGCCGTTGACACATGGTAAAGTGCGTGGTCACCGAGGAAAGTATCCAATTCGCCTTGTCTACGCATCGAACATTCCGGTCATTTTGATGGCGGCTCTTCTTGCCAACATCAACATGTTCACACTTCTCTTCTGGAGCCACCCAACGCTGAGCAGGACTCCGATCTTAGGTCAGAACGGTTGGGCTTCA
>JABJFP010000218.1 GCA_018662715.1 Methanobacteriota archaeon
TCGGCCGGTTTCGATCTCAACCTCAACGAGAGAATTGTCTTCATTTTCTTTTAGAATTTGATAATGAGAAATCGCTTCTTTGCCCTTAGGGTGTTTGGAATTTACGGCCTTGACGTTAAGGAATTTATCTTCCATCAGCCAGGTACTCACCGTTCCCTGTTTCACATCTACAACGCCTTCGACCAACGCCAAGTAAAGGCGATGGACTTGACGCTCACCAAACTGCTCTTGGAGGTACTCCTTCGCTGATTTGTTTTTTGCGAGAACCATTACACCGGATGTTTCTTTGTCAAGTCTATGAACGATGAAACACCACGCTTTGGGGTTTGAGAATCTGAGGTAATCAACGCCGCGTGAATGGAGGGTATCAACCTCCAGTCGGTCGGTTGCAACAGAAAGAAGGTGTGCGGGTTTGTTCACAACTAGGAGGTCTTCATCTTCAAAAATCACATCAATATCCACTGGATTTTTTACGGCGGGGGGCGGGGTTTTGTCGAATGCTGCGGGTCGGTCAAGTACAACCACCTTTGACCCTTTCACAACGGTTTCTTTTGCACGATGTTCAACTTCGTCGTTCACCGTAACTCTACCTTGGGTGAGCATCTTGCGAAGCTTGGTAGCGCTGGATTTGGGGTATTGAATTTTCAACACATCAAGCAGTGCGGCGTCTTCATCTACATCAAATTCCATGTCATCACCTTACAATACCAGGACGTCAATCCACGACCCTACCTCGCCCGATTGACCGGGTTGTAGCAGGGTTAAACCGTCTGCACTCGCTAAACTTTCAAGATTGCCTGACCCTTGATGTCGGGGTTGAAAGGCTTCAATTCCTCGCTCGGTGAACTGCAATGTTACGCGGCGGAGTGTCACGCAGTCTTGGGTCGATTTAACAGAATCCCGTAATTGGGCTCGCAGTTTCAACTCCACTGGACCGTCTGCTTGGAATGCATGACGTAGATAGGGTGCAACGAGCATTCTGAACACGACGTGGCTAGAGACTGGATTGCCTGGAAGGCCAAACAAAGGAGTTTGATTCCAAAGGCCAAACAAGGGCGGAGATCCGGGTCGGATTTTCATTCTCCAAAAATGGAGGTCGCCTTCTTCTTCCATGATTTTTCGTACGAAGTCAAATTCCCCCATAGAGACGCCACCCGATGTTAGAATGAGGTCGCATTCTTCTGATGCTTGTTGTAAGGTGGAACGAAGTCCGTCCATCGTATCGTTAACCGCTTCATATTGAATTGCTTCGTGGCCCATCCAACGAACTAAGCCGGCCAATCCATAGGAATTGGACTCGTAAACCTCCCCGAGCACAAGGTCTTCTCCTGGTTGCTTAAGTTCATCTCCGGTAGAAAGAACCGCAATACGCAGAGGTTGAATGACCGGAACAGTGGGATAACCCATGGTCGCACAAAGGCCCACTCGCGAAGGTGTAAGAACAGAACCAGCCTTTAGGGAAACAGTTCCCTGTTTGAGGTTCTCACCCTGCTTTCGGACAAAATGCGGCTTGGGGGCTTCAAGAAGGGTTACTGTGTTGTCGTTTTCATCAATGGTGCATCGCTCGATTTGAAGGATTGAATCCGCTCCTTTTGGAAGCGGTGCGCCAGTCATAATTCGGTAGGCATTATTGGGTTCAAGAACGCGTTCGTTCACTTCGCCAGCAGCCGGAACAATCCCCTGAATCGGATATGTTTTCGGATAGTTTGCATCCGGTTCGTGCTTGCAAGCGAATCCATCCATACTTGAATTGTCAAACGGAGGGTCATCGACCTTACTCGCGAGATCTTCAGCAAGAATTCGCCCGTGAGAATCGTTCAACTTTACCTCTTCTAACCGTCTTGGGAGCGGCGTGCGTTTGACGATATTCAGTGCTTCTTCAACGCTGATAAAATACGGAACTCCCTCCATAACTCAGTCCATCCGTTGCTCATGTTTGAGGATGTGGGTGAACGGTAGAATCATGGTGGGGGTTTCTATCCAAGAGCATGGTTGATGGTGGTGCGGTGCGAGAAGCGATTCTCACCACCCTTCTTACCAGCGGTACAGCGACGGTTTTAGCAACACTCATCGGTGTCCCTCTCGGGGCATGGTGTTCATCTAAAACGGCCCCAATTTTTGATAAAATTCGTGTGATGGTTACTGCGCTGTATGGATTGCCGCCTGTTGTTGTTGGTGTATTTGTCTACGCACTTCTTTCCAAATCTGGCGTACTGGGCGCACTTGACCTGTTGTTTACAGTTGAGGCGATGATCATCGCGCAGACCTTCCTCATTTTCCCACTGATCTGGGGGGGCTCATGGTCTGCTTTTGACAAGACAGGGCAGCAATACAGAGACACATTCGATACCTTAGGCGCCACGTCCAAACAGCGATTGGTTCTTGAAATTGGGTTAGCAAGAAGTGGCGTGTATCACGCCATCGTCATTGGTTTTGGCCGAGCTATTGCTGAAGTAGGTGCCGTCATCATGGTTGGTGGAAACATCGCAGGAAAAACGCGTGTCATGACAACAAGTATCGTTCTTGAAACATCAAAAGGAAACATGGACCAAGCCTCGTTTTTGGGTCTTCTTCTCCTCGTCTTCTCACTCACCATTGTTGCATTAGCATCGTTTGTACAGCGACCAAGTGGCCGTCGAAGTCCTGCACTAAGCGGAGTTAAGCCGCCTGAACTGGTGGCGTATGATGGTCCCTCAGAGCGAACTGTTTCCATGAGCAGAGAGGGACGTGAGATTCTCAAACCAACCCAAATACCCCTTCGCCCAGGAACGATAACGGTCGTTCTTGGGGAATCTGGAGCTGGAAAAACCTCACTCTTGAGGGCGCTTGCTGGCCTTGAGGGTGAAGATGTGCTTTGTGGCTACCAGAGATGTGTTTACGTCCCGCAAAAGCCGCTTCCATTAACGCATTCAGTTGGCTCGGAATTGAACCTAGCATCCAGTCTGTTTGAGAAGTGCATAACTGCCAGTGCATATTTTTCGGAGAAGTTTTCTCTTGAACAAGAACCAGAACATTCCCCGCATGTGCTTTCTGGTGGTGAATTGCAGCGATTGATTCTTTCTCGCCAACTTGGGTTTGCACCCAAATTATTGCTCCTGGATGAATGTACTGCAAACTTAGGCTCTGCACACGTAAAAGCAATCGAAACGGAATTAATACGTCACCGAGATGCGGGTGTCTGTATCGTTCTTGCTACCCACAACGTCCTTCAAGCAAAACGACTGGCTGATGCAATGATAATACTTCATGACGGTGCTCGGATTGAGGAAGAGGGTGTTCTTGCACGGTCTTTACTCGCTGGAGAATGGTCTGGCTAATCGATAGAATCTACGGTAAAAAATGCTGGTTCATCGTTGATGGTATAGTCTTCAATACGTTGCTGCCCATCATTTAGAAGGAAATTAAGAAACGCTTCTGCTCCTTGGCGCTCCATGTCTGACACAAAAATAAATGAATAGGGATTGAATAAAATTTCATCGGAGAA
>JABJFP010000219.1 GCA_018662715.1 Methanobacteriota archaeon
CGCACCCATTGTCCATATCGGTGTAGGTGAGCGGATTCAGGATTTGGAGAAGTTTGAGTCCGATCGTTTCATTTCTCGATTGCTTGGGATGGGTGATATTCAGGGATTGATTGACCTTGCTCCAGAAGACATGGACCAGGAAGAAGCCATGCGCCTCACTCAACGATTGATGAGCGGTCGTTTCACACTCAATGACATGTACAAGCAAATGGAGATGATGTCAAAAGTTGGAACCATTGACAAATTAATGTCGTTCCTTCCAGGGAGTATGCTTGGCGGAATGGGCGCCATGTCAAAAGGTCAAAAAGAAGCCATGCAGGGGAATCTTGACCGCTATAGAACCATCATGGACTCGATGACGGCTTGGGAAAAGAATGAACCTGCGAAAATAAAATCTGATCGGATCCGAAGAATTGCACGCGGCTCTGGAGTTCGGGAAAAGGATGTTCGTGAACTGATCGGTCAGTGGAATCGTTCCCGTAAGATGATGAAAGGAATGGGCGGCAATCGCAAACTCAACAAGCAGATGCGGAAGATGATGAAAGACGGTGAGATGGATATTGACCCGTCATCATTCGGAATGTGAGACAACCAACGATTGAATGTGGAAAGTCATCATCTCTGGTCGTATTGATTGGGATGGGCTTGGGATGGTAACACGGCAAAAATAAACAAAACCAGCGACCCGATGTATGGAATAATCACAAGAAGGATCCACCATCCGGAATTGCCGGTATCCTGAATGCGACGAACCATAAGGCTGATGAGAGGTATCAAAAATACAAACATTCCACAACCAATTGAAATCAATATGTCCTCATCGATTCCGTTCGTCTGAAAGAGCACCATACTCGCACCAATAGATAGCCCAAATAGCAGGTAGAAGGATAACATACCAAACCAAAATTCACTGCGTTGTGCTCTTCCTCTACCGGACCAATTCGAAATGGTGTTGACAAAAGCTTGTATTGGATTTATTATTCTCTGGTTCAGATATGGGTTGTACCCGTTCATTTGCCCCATGCCCATTGGATTTTGGGGGTCAACAAACACTTGGGAACCAGTATGAAACGGTACTTGTTGACGTACTGAACCAATGATCTGAGGTTGCGGTGGTTGTGCTTGAGAGGAGGTTGTATTCGAGTCTCGAAGAACTGCATTTACAATCGCACCTACTGAAGGGGGTGGAGGTATTTCGGTCGAATTATTCGCTTCACCGATGTGGTCTGCACAGTATGGTTTTTCACCAGCCTTTCTTGATTCCCGGAAGAACGATTCGCAATTGGTGCAAAACAGTGTACCACAATTATCCTTGAAGCAGAACAATCCAGGATTATTGACCGCATCAATCGGAGTTTTACACATACTGCAGATTTCATGGTTCGAACCTGAATTGATGATGATATCACCGGTTGTTGGTCCAATGGCGTTATGACCAACCTGAACTGAATCCGTGAGGTTTACTCCGGTTCCATCATTCAGTGACATAACATGGCCTAAACCACAGTTCTTTATCAATCTCTCACCGTTGGCGGTGTTGAAATCAAGTTTAATCAATACGTCTTCGCAAGCAAGACACGGCGAACAGTTGGCTCACCGGTCATATGACATGGCCGTGGTTCATCATAAGGCTCAGTTGCATCACCAAGGAACGCAAATCCAGTGGTGCGTTCGATAATCTCCGCATGAGCATCGGTTCCATCAAAAGCAAGTTCGTAGATATGGCCGTCCTTGACCTCCCCGTTCATTGTCCATTCACCGTTCGTGTTGGTAAATTCAGGAAGGGGTTGTACCACATCACCCATGTGCTGAGATGCTCTTGAGCGAAGTTCATCGCTGATCTCCCCAAGCACACGGTAGCATTCATCAACGATATTCTCCATAGCAAGTGGTTCCTTACCTCCTGTCCTGCGGGCAGCAAATGCGGTTCCTTGAGCAATATCCCGTGGTCCAATATCAAGGCGAAGCGGGACTCCTTTGATCTCCCAATCGTAGTACTTTTGACCTGGATGAATGTCTCGGTCGTCAACCTTGACTCGCAAACCACGAGAACGCAGTGTTCCTGCAAGTTCATGGGCGACAGCGATCGTATCGACTTCTGCATTTTTGCGGATCATCGGGCAAATGACAACTTGGAACGGAGCGACTGCTGGCGGCATAATGAGGCCGTTCTCGTCGCCGTGCATCCCAACAACTGCCCCTAGCAATCGTTCAGACATACCGTAGGTAGTTTGGTGGCAGTAGGATTGTTTTGCTTCTTTGTTTTCATACTTCAAGTCAAATGCTTTCGCCCATTGGTCTTGATAATGATGGCATGAAGCGACTTGTAAGGTCCGACCGTTCGGCATAACGGCGTCAATTCCAATCGTATACCAAGCCCCAGGGAAGGTATCCCACAAGGGGCGCTTTGCTTTGATAATTGGTAGGCAAAGGTCGTGCATAATTTTGTCAACTATTTCCAAATCCTGTTTGATTTGGTTTGATGCATCTTCTTCATCAGCGTGTGCAGTATGTGCCTCGAAGAAGTGAATTTCTCGAACCCGAATGAATGAACGTGTTTGCTTTGTTTCGTATCGGAAGGTATTCACCATTTGGTAGACTTTGAGTGGTAAGTCCTTGTGAGAACGAATCCATAGCGGAAACATGGTGTACATTGCTGTTTCAGACGTTGGACGAAGGAACATCGGGATATCGAGTTCATTTTCACCAGCATGCTTGACCCAATAGACTTCTTTCTTGAAACCACCTTCTTCGTCTTCGTCACGCAGGTCGTCTGGGTCAACGCCTTCTTCACGGGCACGCTTCAGACGAGCGACCAATGCGTTTTCTTTTTCCAAAAGAACTTCAGGAATCAAGAGTGGGAAATTGACTTCTTCGTGGCCTGTGCGTTCCATTTCTGCATGCGTCAACGAATCGATGAGTTTCATGGTTTTCCAGCCATAAGGCCTCCATACGTCCATTCCTTTGATTGGATAGCGCTTATCGACCAACTCTGCGGCTTCTACGATGAATGGGTACCATTCGTTGAAATTTTCGCTTTTCGAAGGAATCCCTCGCTTTGCTTTACCGTGGCCCATGGTTCGTGGGCTGGCTTAACTCACATCAAGATGACGGCTCAAGAGGCTTCTGCGTTGAGGTCTTTTCGCCCCTTAGAAGAACTGCAAGTGCTGCTCCGCACCAAACGACTTCAAGAACAAGAAATGCCCATTCATCAATTAGAAATGCTCTGATGGCAAGAAGTCCAGAACCAAAAGCCATCAGCCATAGATAGACGGGTTGCTTGCTGTGCAGTACGTTTCGAGTTTCCAATAGAAACGCGAGAAGAATGCTTGCCATACCCACGTATGCAATGGCTTCACTCAACAACGTAAGCAAACGGTCACTTCCGGCCGCTAAAGTAGACGACGAGAATTAAGGAACAGATCACTGCAACCAAATCTGGAATTCCAAAACTACCATCAAGAATAGTGAGGCTCCAACCGTTTCCATTGGTAATTTCGTGGATTGAGGCCCAGTTAATTCTGTTGTATCCGTCACTTGGACAGAGGTCGCTCGGCTCGCACAAGCTTCCAAGTAAATATCCAAATATCCCAAAGAGATTCAAGATGCTCGTACCCAAGAGTGCCAGTGGAATCAACGGACGACGATTTGATGCAACCTCAGCAACAGGTGGCATGTCGAGAACAGGCAGAGGTGCCTGGATGGCTGGGGCCTCTGGTTCAATGACTTCAATCAGCATAGATGTAGGCGGTGCGACCTCAGTAATGCCTGAAGCCGCAGAGGGTTGAAGGTCTCGTGACTTAACAGGTTGTACCGGAGCAATTTTGATGCCATAGATGCGGCCTGCAAGGCTGACAAGGGTTGGATCATCAGCGATATCAGCCGGGTCAAGTTCTCCATCGAGGAGTTGTTGAAGCCGTTCGCTCGTCGTTGCCATTATCCCGCCTCCGTTGTATCAGCGTGAACGCTTCCCTTCAAGAAGCCTCCTTTTGAGAAATCCTACCCGATTGTCGTGAAGATTCAATCACTCTTCTTCATGCCCTTGACTGACGTGTTCGTTCAATTGGGGTTCTGATGACTGGTTCAAACCGTCTGCGATTTGATATTTCCCATACAGCCGCTCATTCACAAGCAGGCTGGAACAGTGAGGACAACGGTCGTTATTCCCAAGCATCAGTGGGCGAATAGCGAGAACTGCAAGACAGGAAGGGCATGCTGCAAGCATTTCTCCTTCCTCAAGGTCAGCCAGAGGATTGAAGGAATCACTGCTGTAACCTGAGCGGTAAACAGGATGCCAGTGAAATAAAGCCCTTCGCCCAGAGCCAAAGGCCGCCCATCCCATGAGAAATACGAACAGCAGGCCGCTTAAACTTCCGCCGATGAGAACTGATAGAAGGTTCAGGAAAGCCAGAAATCCGAACATTAAACTTGCAGTTACTAAGAGCCCAACTGCAGGCCAATATGCCCACTGACGACGCTGGCGGTAACTTGAGTAGATGCTAAGGGCTACAATTGCAGCTGCGATGATAATGGTTGTAGATGTGGATTGGGATACAAGGTTCGTTGCAAGCAGCATCGTTGCGAGCAAGTAGACCACAATTCCCGCATCAACCAAAACTATGAACGAAGTGCCACGGTGAACGTGAGCAATCGGGTCCCGAGCGGTTGATGCTGACGGAGCCGAACCCGCCAAAACGATATCATCCGCTCTGGTGTTGCTCATGTGTTCCCCTAACGTGGGACCTTCTTGAAACATGTGGCCCATCAAGAAGATGGTTGGGAGCGAAGAAGTCATGATGCACCGCTCTGTGGGAGGGCTATGGCCACCCGTGACACCGATGTCATCATGTCGGGAAATTCCCTTCATGGGTCACGTATTGTTCTCGGCGTCACCGGTGGTATTGCAGCCGTTGAAACCGTCAAACTTGCAAGAGAATTAAGGCGCCATGGAGCAGAACTAACCGTCATCATGACACCATCAGCACAGAGAATCATTACGCCACTCGCAGTCCGTTGGGCGTCCCAAGCAGAGGTGATTACCGACTGGGACGGTGACCTTTCTGCACTGGACGAAGTCGACGCAGTGTTGGTAGCACCAGCCACCCGTGATGTCATGGCAAGTCACCTTCATGGATTGCAGCATGGGCCGTTAATGATGGCCCTTTCAGTTGCAAGAAGTCGGGGAACCCCAATTATGATGATTCCAAGTATGCATGAAGACCTTGCAAAAGACCCAGTTACTGAGGATATCGTTGTTGAACTTCGTAATAAAGGAGTCATTGTAGAATGGGGCCCAAATGAAGAAGGAAAGCAAAAAACACCTTCCTATCGTTCAATATGTGCAAATCTAGGCCATGTCATGAACCGGAGAAAAATCAACCGCCGTTCTGTAGTCATCACCCTTGGCGCTACATCCTCTCCCATTGATGATATACGACACGTGCAAAATATGAGTTCTGGGGCAACGGGTTGGGCCCTTGCTGACCATCTCTTCCGCCACGGGCATGATGTTACCTGCGTGGCTGGATTGACGACATCTCAGTCCCCAGATTGGCTTCCACTCATCATCCGCACCCCAACACCGGATGAAATGCTCAAAGAATGCAAGGCACTCTCAAACGATGGCATCGATGCCTGGATCCATGCTGCTGCGGTATTGGATTATATCGTAGATTCACCGGCCCAAGGGAAAATTGCGAGTCAGCAAGGAAGCCTTTCTCTTGACCTCGTTGAAAGTCCAAAACACATTCAAGAGCTCAAAGAAGATTGTTTGGGAACCGTACGTATTGGTTTCAAACTCGAATCAGGAATAAAACAGAAAGACCTGATTTACAGGGCGATCGCTCAAATTGAGACTTCAGGGATGACAGCGGTTATTGCGAACCGTTTGGAAGACCTAGAAGATGCAAACAAGCCACGGGGATATCTTGTTGATTCACTCGGTGCCCATTTTGTGTTACAATCCTCATCAGACCTCCATGACGCCATTATGACGCTCGTTGAGCGTGGCCCGGAGGCATGAACATGCGACGGTTCGCCATCATTGGGCACCGTGCAATGTCCAAGGGTAAGTTGCCTCTGAATGATCTAGCAGGAGGCGCAGGACGGATGGACGTCCTCGTCAGGGCGCTCATGGCTGCATTACTGACCAGTCATGGCTTGCGAAAGGATACTGAAATTATTCTCCATCTTGGCGGAGGCCCTGGACCTCCAAGGCGAATCCGGTTCGATGGCAGTGAACTCGTCGGCGTCCACGCAGAAGAACGTTCTATAGCGGGTCAAATTGGTAAAGTCATTGCCACTCCGCTCCCACCGATTGGACACTGGCAGCCCATCACACGAGGAATTGAACACAGCGGAGGAAACCTAAACACAACCCTGAGTCAATGGGGTGAACTTCCGGTTGTTGCCCTTGATGCAGACGCTCCTCGTCTTTGGAGTCCGGAAGCATCCTTGCCTGAACAGAGCGAGCATGCTGAAGTTGACATCGGTTTTGTTCTCAGTGACGACCAGCCGCTTGACGAAGAGGTCCTTGATGGAGTGATGAAGCGTTCTCTTGGAGAACTGTGGCTTCAAGGGCATATGGCTATTGGAGTAGTTCATTTCCTTCTTGACGAAGGTGTTGCCCTCAATTTGGACTGAGCCAATGTGGCCAACCATCTGCAGAATTCATCAATACACTTGCAAGCAGGTCTTCATCCATAGCAAAGGGATGGCTTTGGGGCCAAACTGCAAGGCATGAAAGACTGGCTTTGTCTTCTTCCACTGCATCACAATCACCGTACAGAACTTCACTGTGGTCAACGGATGATGCGCCGATGGTGAAGGTCGCAACTTCGTCTTTTCCTGCACCCTCAAAACGTACGGCATTACGATACCATCGGACACCCAATCGGGTGCAGGCCCATGTACCATCCCAGGTTGGTGGAACATTCAGATTGAGCATCAGGTCACCGTTCTTAAACGCTGTAAGTAGAGCCTTATTGGGATCTTGAGCCCAAGGTTCATCATTTCCCGTAGTGGGCCACGAAGTGAAGTAATTCGTGTCCATTGCATCGTGAGGACGTCCTGCATTTGCTGCAACTCGAGGGAGAACTTCCATGGCACGCTCGACCAATATGACGGTCGCTTCAATAGAACGAGCCATACCCTCTGGGTCAAATGATGTGAATGAAGATGCGATAGCGGGCATTCCATAGAGGCCAGCTTCTCTAGCAGCGCCCATCGTTCCGCTGTGATAGGAGTCTTGGGATAGGTTTGGACCAAGGTTTACACCAGATACGACGAGTTGCGGTTTGAGAGAAGGGACCAAATGTTCCAATCCACCATCCATAGCAACGATGACAGTGTCGCAAGGAGTTCCATCAAGTTCAAACAAATGGACTGGAGCGTCTTCTGGATTAAGGTTCCATGCTTGAACGAGGTCGGAGCGTTCACGAAGCCCCATGGGCTTCATGAGATTGATGCGCATTCCTGCTGCTGAGTGATTCTCACTCGGGGCGAGAACTACGATATTGTGGCCCTCGCGATGCAGGGCTTGTACCAAAAGTCGGAAACCTTCGGCCTCAATGCCGTCGTCATTAGTAAGCAACAACCATCCTCTATCGTTCGACATCGTTCCACCTTAACCCAAAGCCGCAGCATTAGTGCTTTGATTGTTCGCTTTTTCAAGAGCAACACGTTCCGAGGTGTAAACCACTAAGATAAGGCCGGACATGAGAATCAATCCTCCGATCCATGTCCAAGTTCCAGGAATTCCTGTATCAAAGAAGAACCATCCAATGAGGGAACCCAAAACGGGTTCAAAGGTCACTGCGGTAGAAACAACAAGTGGAGAAATGTAGCGAAGACATGTGTTCAACCCTGTGTGACCAAGGAGACCTGCTATCAATGCAAGAAGGAAGAACCAAATGAAATATTCGGAGGCCACCCACCCTGCTGCTCCAAATTCATTAATACCTGATTCAAATATGTAAGAAAACGGCAAAAGTACAATCGCACCGATTAGGGTCACAGGGAAGGCATAAAGGAAAATTGGCATCCATGTTCGCAAAATCCTACCGACGACAATGTAACCAACCACGAATACTGCTCCGAGGAATGCAAGACTGTCCCCGAATACTGTAACCGTTTGGTCTCCTTGAGATGCTCCGTTATCGAGGAGGGTTATTCCAGCCCCAATAAAGCAAATGAAGGCCCCATACATCTCTGTATGATGTGGATACCTCACACTTGGAAGGAACCTA
>JABJFP010000288.1 GCA_018662715.1 Methanobacteriota archaeon
GCATATGTTCCGTCCCAACTAAATGCTTGTTCATTAACCATTGGGAAATCAAACGGTAATCTTTCACCCTTATAATTAAAAAATCTACCTCTATCGGATTCTAATAACTCTACTTCCTCTTCTGACCATTGATTGTAACCTTCACTATATAATTTACGTGCTTCGTTAATTACGTCAAAGTATTTGGGACTACCATATCTAAAAACATTTTCAGTTAATGAAAGACTATTATCGATATGATATTGTAATTCTTCAGATATTACGGTTTTTTCTTTAGTATATGACTTTAAAACTGATTCGATTAATTTAGTATCATCCACTAAATCCTCCTCCTCATCCTCCTTTTTAGTTATAGGTAATGGTATTTTTACATCGTCAAATGAATCTAATTTTTTTGGTTGTAATGGTGGGTCCAATAAAAATCGTTGATTAATCCAACTTCTTAATTCATTTTCAACAAAGAATTCGGGTACCGCCTCATCATCAGGTTGTGTAGATGCGATTTCAGATATGTGATAAGCAAATTTTAATTTATTTTCACTATTCATTAAATTCATTAGACCGTCACTTATAAAGAATATTTTACTAAAAGGGTCAGATGGGTTTATATCTCCCTCAGCAAAACTAAACATTTTCATGATTGCTTTTGCCCACCAAGATTTATATGATGGAGTTTCTTTTAATGTTGGTCCAAATAACTTATTCGCGGCTCTCATTGCTGAGGTAAACATTCCAGCAACGGCTATCTGTGGTATAAACCAAGGCATTAAACGTATAAACGCTTTAAATCCACCTTCACCGATATGTTTAGCTAATCTTTTGTTTTTGGCACTATCAACAATACTCTTTAATTGTCCGAAAGTTATTGGTCCTTGAGCGTTACAGAACTTTTTAGAGTCGCAAATACTTTTAACTACTTTAGTCGAAACATTAACGTCACCCCCTAATTCCTCTAATACTAAGTTAACTAACTTATCTATTGATTCATTTTTCTTTTTGTAATTCTTCACTTTAATTCTTGTTGGTTTTTGACCTTTTCCTGTTTGAGTATCTTTCTTTTCTTTTTCTCGTTTTCTACGACAAGCCGAGTCTTTATCTTTCTGAGACATTTTACCTGCAACACCCGCACCTCTACATACAGGGTACGCACCTTTGTCGGCATCTTCACGACCACATGGTGGGTGACCACCACCTTTTTTCTTTTTACAAATATTAACCCAAGGACCCTTTGGTTGTTTGGAACCTTTCTTTTTTTTCTTCTTTCCAAACCAAACGGCTAAATCTTCTGTTAAAATATATTCACTCATACTTGATTATTACTATACTTCATTTATCTATTAATAAATATAACAAGAAATAAACTTATTCATTAAATAAAAAAAACAAAATGGCTAAAGCTAAAAAGACAACGTCTGACGAGACAAACAAACCAACAGCTAGAAAGACTAGAACTAAAAAAACTGAAACTAAACCTGTAGAGGAAAAGGTAAGTGAAGTTTTAGAAGGTCAAGGTACCGAACAATCTGTTGATGAACAACCAAAACCTATTGGAACATTATTTGACACTATAAACTATACTAATCTTCAAGATTTAGATAAGTTTGTACAGAACTTAAATGGTGACCAATCATTGTACTGTGTAGTACACGCAGCTAAATCAGCACACAAACGAGGTGCATTTAGTATTGAAGAGTCTGAAGTGATTTCAAGAGCTATCAGAGTGTTAACTACACCTCCTGAGGATAAAGAAAAATCAGTTCCTGACCCTGAAGTACACAAAGCAAATTAATTAAATTAAAAAGGGACATTGTCCCTTTTTTTATGCAAAAAAAAATACATTATGACTAGAAGTGAAATAAGTACTAAAATTGTGAAAAATGAAATGATTATGATGAAGGCACGTAATAATGGTCATAAACCAAATGATGGCGATAAGTTTCAACCATTAAGAATTGAAAATGAAATTTTAAGATGTATGTATTTTGGGGAAGACTCCCCTCATTGTATTAGAAACTATACAAATAAAAAAGGGGACCAATAAGGTCCCCTTTAATATTCCTATTAAGATATATTATCTTAAAGAGTTCAAGTCAAATGTTCTAACACCATCAACTACGATTCTACCATAGAAACGGTTATTAACCATTTTCTTAGCGTATCTCGTCATAATACCCTTTATCGGAGTAAAGTTGAACGGGTTATACATTGTAGGTGTCAACTGTAATGGTACATACGGTGCGTAAACGTACCCTGTATCCAATAATGAAGAACCTTTATGTCCCAATAAAACAGTGTTTGGTGGGAAGTAAGGGTCTCTGTACACTTGGTATCTACCTGATAATGTACCTACTCTTTCAATACCCATGTTGTATTGGTCTTGGTCTGGAGCCGCATTTGATACGTGGAAGTATTCCAAGTCATCAAAGATAGCTGAAATTTCCGAAGAAACAACAATCCAGTTAGCTCCACCTCTTAATGTAGATTTGTGAATTTGAGCTGAGATTTGGTTAATCGCAGTAATCAATGTCTGATTCCAGTCTTTTTGGTTATAGTTAACTGAACCATTAGACACTCTCTTCCATCCGTTGTAATCCCAACGTAATGTCCAAGCCGCACCTTTTCTTAAGTCTCTTAAGATTTCACGGTCAATTTCAGCAGCCACTTGTTCTGATAATAAAGCTGTTAATTCAGCCTCAGCATCAATGTTATGGAATGCAGAAACATCTTGTGCTAATTCTGGAGACCACTGTGCTCTTAGTTTTCTTTCTGTAACCGATACAGTAACTGCATCAAGGTCGAAAGAAACTTCACCCATTTGGTCTTCGAATTCTAAGTCAGCATATACTCTGTAAGATGCTTTGAAGTCACCGTTAATTACACCATTTGCGAATGTCGTACCTGTATAACCATCGATTGAACAGTTACCACATCCTTCAACAGGTAATGAAGTATCAATTGATAAATAGATTACACCGTTAGCTGTACAAATATCATCATACTTACCACCTGGTCCCGCAGGGTCATAGTAGAAGTTAGTTTGAGTTTCTTTACCATACTCAACGATACCTTTACCATACTTCTGTGTTACCACGTTAAAGTTATAGAAAGTACTACCACTACTTATTTCTAATGATGCTAAGAAATCCTCAGTATCTTGTTCGTTACCTGTAGGTCCGATTAATTTACCTTGACCTGCAGATGAGAATCCTGTTAATGCTACCAAGACTTGTCTTGTGTTAGCCGTGTAGTCACCAGCAGCTCCTACCATTGTTGAACCACTCCATTTTACTGGGTTTAAATTCTTTGTAAGACCTGTAAACGCTCCTTTAGAGTAATCAAATAACCCAGCTGGGTCTGAATTCGGTGCAGAACCTTCGTAAAATCTATCATAAAGGTTTTTACCAGTATCATAGTTTGTTTCAGGAGTTA
>JABJFP010000220.1 GCA_018662715.1 Methanobacteriota archaeon
ATTGGTTGGCCACTCAATTGAGGACGTTGAGCGGTTCACAGAGGAAGGTATTTCCGATTCGGAGGAATGAACTTGGATACCACGTTCATCGAATCTCGCGCTTGGGACGACGAGATTTCAGAACGCCTTCCATCTCTTGGGACCTCTGCTCACGGGGCGAAATTGACCGAACCACTACGGGGTTGGAAGGCGTTTTCAGCGACCTTTCGGGTCATGTTTGTCGAAGAAGGAAGAAAGAGTGTTGAGTTTGCTAAAAAGAGGCAAATGGTCCTCTTTCCATTGTTGCTTACGCTGGTTACGGCGATCTCAACGATCGGTTTGCAATTTCTAGTTGGGGACTCGGCCGCCCAAAGTTCCGACCTTGACAACAAAACCTTCACGTGGCAAGAACTTCGATTTGCACTGCATTTGCCCTTGTTCATGTTCTCGTTGGGGATGGGAACTTTTGCTTTCATAGGTCGAGATGCTATCATTCGGCGTACAGGGACTAAAAATTTCCTTCTCGCAGCCCCAGCACTTCAACCGTTGCCGAACTCAATGGCACACTTCGCATATTTTGTCAAAGATTTGGCGTTCTATGTGATGCTCATTCTCACTCCGATAATTGCCGGCATGGCACTCGGCATTCTGCTTGATGGTGTGGCTGGCATTCGCACCCCGCTCCTTTGGACCTCGCTGCCATGGACATGGCTTGCAATGGCAACCACGCTAGGGCAAGGCCTGGCTCTTTCGTTTCTAGCATCATCTCTATGGCTACGTGGGCGGCCATTTACCATCATCGGTCCGGTTGGTATCGTCGTCCTTGGAATCGGCGTTGGCTTAGGATGGCTACCGACTGAACTGTTGCTATGGGGGCTGGTTGCTCAATCAACACAGAACGGCCTATTCATTCTCGGTGGGCTGATATTTTCTGTTGGACTTGGCTTATTCGCATCCATGCTGATTCTTGATGACTTTGACGTGAGTGTCGTTGAACGAGGTGACCTCCTGGCTCCAATTTACGGGCGGCTTAATTTCCTCGGTAGCGGTGAAATCCGTCTAATTGTCGCAAAAGAGTTTGTTGATTTGTTCCGTTCTGGTGCCATCAAGAAGATGACAGTATCCTATGCGATTCCTCTTCTTGTGTTGCTCGGTATGGCTTGGTTGGTTGATTTTGCCGAGGCTCCAATTCCGATCAACCTCCTTTCATACGCTCCGTTTTTAGGTTTCTTTGGGTTCAACTTTTATTCGTGGCTTACCATTCTTGATTCTCCGGATTTCATGAACGGCTTACCACTCAAAGTGCCTGATCTCATCCGCGCCAAGGTTGTGGTTTACTTTCTAGCAACCTCTTGGATCTCTCTGATTTTTATCGTGCTAATGGCTTGGCGGTTGGATGAATGGGCGTCGTTACCTACAAGCATCATCGTCATGTTTGCTAACTCGATTTACATCGTTGCTTTGACTGCCTTTTTGATGGGTCTGCGCCCGAATAAAGCCATCTTTGACGCGTCGATTATGATTTGGTTTTGGATTGGTACCGTTTTGCCATTACTCGGGCTGTTTTTGCTTTCTTTTACCCAAGGAGACGTATCACTGTACGGGAATTGGTGGGAGCGTGCCTCACAGGATGGATTGGCGGCCACCGCTCAAATGTACGATGATTCAATGGTTCAGCAAGGATATCTGGGGATGATTGTAATCTCAGTACTTCTTCTCTTTGCCTCGGCAGTTCTTTGGAAAATGATGGACCGCCGATGGGGACGGGCAGAGTTCTCAAACTAATCTCTGAAGTATCGTCTTGGGGGTATGTTCTTGAGCATCAGTCACGGGCCCTTATTCATGGCTCGGGTCTATGCAGTCTGCGGAATGCCTGGCTCAGGCAAGGGTGAATTTGCTGCAGTTCTCTCCAACGATGGAATTCCAATCGTTTCGATGGGGGATATGGTTCGGGCTGAAGTTCGTTCAAGAAACCTTCCTGAAAATCCTGGTATTTTCGGTGAAATTGCAGCTGAACTGCGTGCAGATTTCGGAGAAGATGTTCTCGCAGTACGTCTTGGGGACAAGGTTGACGAACTTCTTGAAGCAAATTCAATCGTTCTCATTGAGGGCCTTAGAGGGACGGCAGAGCGAAGTGTATTTTCCCAGAGATGGGGTGATGTTTTCCGAACCGTTGCTATTGACACGAGTGAAGAATTGAGGTTCGAACGAATTCAACAACGAGGGCGTTCCGAGGATGGCGATAGAGCTGCTTTTGAGACCCGCAACCTCCGAGAAATTGGATGGGGTTTGGACGTTCTTATTGAGGAAGCAGACGCTGTTATTTCAAACGACCTTGATTTGGAGGCCTTTGTCGCTGCTTGCGAGGATTGGTTATATTCGGTAAAAACTGCTTGAAAAAACTTCCATTGTGGCTTTGGCTAAAATGTCCACAGGGGTGCGTTTTAGAGTTCTTTTTCACCCAAGTGTTATAGTCGGGGATAGACTGTAGCCAAATGCGTTCGGCGAAGGTGATGACCATGGCAAGAAAAAAAGGTGGTGGAGAACGACGTCAACGAGCCAAACAACGTCAACAGTATGACGAGTTGGACAAGTACCCAGTTTTGCCCCCTCACGCCTTTGCACGTATTGTTCGTGACCGCACAACCCTGAACATCATTTACCAAATCATTGAACCTCCAATGACCAAGAAGGAACAGGAGCAGCGCGACGAAATCATGGATATTTTTATCCGTTCACTTACTGCGAACATTGAGGAAATTGACTCAAATCCTGACGCCTATGTCCGTGCTGCAATGGATAAAGTCATCAAGGCTTACAGTATGAAAATTAACAAGAAGTCGAAATCTAAGATTTTCTATTACCTCCGTCGCGACCTTATCGGATACGGTCAAATGGACGTTTTAATGAACGATGTTAACGTTGAGGATATTTCTCTTGATGGAACAAATGTTCCTATTTTTGCCTATCATCGTAAGTTTGAATCCGTGGAGACTACCTGTGTTTGGGAAACCGACCACGCCTTGGAATCTTATGTTATCAAACTCGCCCAGCGCTGTGGAAAGCACATTTCGGTCGCATCTCCTCTTCTTGATGCTACCTTGATGGACGGTTCGAGAATTGTCATGAAACTAGGCCGTGAAGTCTCAACCCGCGGTTCTGCCTTCTGTATCCGACGGTTCAAGGACGACCCGTTCTCCCCTGCCGACATTGTCGCATTCCGAACGATGTCTTCTCTCATGACCGCTTATCTTTGGATTGCATTCCAAAATGAAGTTCCTATGCTTTTCGTCGGTGGTACGGCGTCTGGAAAGACAACAACTCTCAATGCCATGTGCATCTTTATTCCATGGCAGATGAAGATTGTATCAATTGAATCCACTCGTGAAGTTAACATCCCGCAGCCCAACTGGGTTCCAGGACTGACCCGTCAAGGATTTGGTGGAGAATCCTCAGACGGTGAGATCGGTGAGTTCGAGTTGCTCAAAGCAGCACTTCGTGAGCGGCCAGAATACATCATTGTTGGTGAGATTCGTGGTGCGGAAGCCTATGTTCTGTTCCAAGCCATGGCGACGGGTCACTGTGCATACTCCACGGTTCACGCCGACTCGGTTCCCTCTCTTGTTCACCGTTTGGAAAATAAACCAATTGACATCCCACGTGTTCTCCTTCCTGCTCTGGAGGCTTGTGTCATTCAGATTCAGACCCGTATCAATGGAAAACGTGTCCGAAGAACCAAGCAGATTGTTGAAATTGTGGGTATTGACCCGAATTCGCTCGAAGTGATCACCAACGAAGTGTTCCGCTGGGACGTGACCTCTGACGACTTTATCTTCAGTGGAAAATCATATGTTCTTGAGAAAATCATGGTTAAAATCAACTACAGCCAAGAAGAGATGCGCCGTGAATTGAGGACACGTAAGCGAATTCTGGAATGGATGGTTCTCAACGATATCCGAAAGGCAGACCAAGTGTCACAACTCGTCACAGAATATTACGTACGGCCCAATGAAATCATGGCCCGTGTTGACGGATTGAAGTGAATGAAAAAAATACAGTGGTGATTGCATGGACCTAACGGCATGGCAGCGAATCTGTAACCGAATTCTCGGCGGTGCTGTTCGTAAACGAGCTCGTAACGACAAGGTGTTGTCGGCGAACCTCGTCAAGGGCTCCATGCCGATGATGCCTGAAGTTTATCTCGCAACGGTCATCATCACTACGATTGCTATCGCTTTGATCTCATGGGGAGTTGTTGGAATTTTCTTCTTCCCCGAAATTGGAGTCATTGCCTTCTATGAAGGAATACAAGCGGCATCATCTGTAGGTCCTTGTTTTGAGTGGGAATATTGGAATCCGGATATGATTAATCCAGCCCTACCCGGAAACGGATGCCCCGAATATACGCTCCAAGTGTTCCCTGCGTTCCTAAAAATCATCATCATTCTTATTGGTGGATTCCTTATTCCGTACATCGCTTACAAGTACAACAAAGGTGGCGCTGCACGAGAGGCAAAGCGACGAGGTGACATGATTGAGAAGTATCTTCCTTACGCTGCATCCTATACCGCAGCCATGTCTGCTGCAAACGCAACTCCAAGCAAGATTTTCCGTTCCCTAGCGATGAATAAAGACATTTACGGAGACGTTGCAGACGACGCTGCGATGGTGTATCGAGATGTAACCTTGCTTGGCTACGACCTCATCACTGCGATGAAGATGAGTGTCGACCGTGCTGCATCAGTTTGGCTGACAGAGTTTTTCCAAGGAATGGTTGGAACTCTTACGGCTGGTGGCCAACTCAAGTTGTATTTCCTTAACCGAGCAGAACACTACATGCGTGAGAACAGAACTCGCCTTCAGATGTTCCTTGAATCAATTGCTTTACTTGCTGAATCTTACATTGTTGTCGCAGTTGCTATGCCGCTTTTCCTCATCGTTATGCTGGTCATTATGTTCTGGGTCTCTGGTTCAGGTGCCCAAATGAGCGAAGGCATGCTGTATGGAATTGTTCTCGGCTTCATTCCGATGATTCACATTGCTTACGCGATTTTAGTTTACACAAGCAGTAAGGAACAAGACATGTAGATGGAGGTGAAATCATGGCACGGAAAAAGGAAAAAATCACCGTTGACTTGGATTTGCCCAAGGACGACTCTACAATGACTCGCCTCTATGTCATCCTGTTCTTTTCAATCATATTCGGCCTTGCTTCTGGTCTCTTTTGGATAGCAAACTCCGGATTTGTCCCTACACAAAACGGCGAACCCATGTTTACCAACCTGTATTGTGGTGCAACGGCACAGGACGCAGTAGGAAATCCGACAGGAGAATACTTCCAAACCAATCAAAAGCCAAATTACGAGGCAAATGAGACGTGCTCAATTCTTCGTGATCGACCTGACCGAGTCACATGGGAAGGAGAAGAATGGAGTCTCGTTACCAAACGAGGTAAAAATTTCGATGTACCCGGTGTTCCGGATACGGCGACAGGTTCCGTGAATGTACTGCAGCCCTTATGGCTGAATTGTACAGTTGAAGCGTCAACCAATGCCGAGTATACTGTAGCCATCCGTTCCTCAAGTGGCGAAATAGAGGATTGGTACAACGGTACCGCAAACAAAGGTAATTGCGGTATTGAACTCATTACAATCGCTCCAGGTGATCGCTACGAGTTAATGTTCTTGGCAGTTGATGAGAGCGAATATCTGGATAAGGTTACCTTTGACATGACCGTCCATTATTTTGATGGGATTCCTGCTAACATGAACAACATGTCTCTTTGGCTTGGGCCGGAAGTCGGTGTTGGTCCTGTCAAAATCCACCCAACGATTTTCTTGAATTTCTTCGGATTGACATTCTTTTTGTTTATCTTCCCTGCTTCTTATTACTGGGAGAAAGTTGAGGATAGAAAGAACGAAGTTGAAGAAAAATTCCCGGATTTCCTGCGTGACCTCGCAGAATACTGGAAGGGAGGGCTTTCGATGACCGTCGCGGTTCAAACACTCGCGACGTCAGAATATGGAGCACTGAATGACGAAGTCAAAAAGATGTCAGACCAACTGAGTTGGGGTATCAAGTTCAGTGATGTCATTCTACAATTCGCAGAACGAGTTGGCACGCCACTTGTTCGTCGTGCTATCGCTCTGATTGCAGAAGCAGACCGTGCGGGTGGAAAAATTTCGGATATTCTTGTAACGGCAGCAAACGACTCTCGTGAATTGAAGTTCTTAGAAGGTGAAAGAAAACGAGCAATTGGTTCGTATATTGCCGTTATTTGGACATCATACTTCGTTTTCCTTGGGGTTATCGTCGTTCTCGCCAAGGTGTTTATTCCTGCTATTGCAGGCTCAAATTCGAGCGGTGATGATGGTGGCGACAGCGGTGGTCAAACCATTGGAAACATGACAATACGAAACATTGATCCTTTGTTTTTCCTGACAATTTTCTATTATGGAGTGACCATGCAGGCGTTGGGTAACGGCTCAATGGCGGGATTGATGGCAACAGGGCGATTCTCAACCGGTTTCAAGCATTCAGGAATGATGATTGTCGTTGCTCTGGTCATCTTCAATTTCGTCGCTTTCTCTCCTGACTTGATTGGTGTCACCGAAATACCGGGTCTTAACCCGTCGCGGGGAACTTTTGTTCCATCGCCGTTGTTTTGGGGATGACGGAATGAAAGCTGATGACGAAGGCCAAATTCACATTCTAGAGATGCTGACGCTATTTTGGCTGTTCTTCATGTCCGCAACGTTTCTGATTCGTGTTCAGGTTCCTGATTCCCAATCTGTTGCGCTTGATGCATCACTCGAGATGGCTGGAAGCGACGCCATCCGCTATGGATTAGGACTTGAGGCTGAAATCAACGGGGAAAACCGCTTGGAAGAATTGCTAGCAAACGACGACAGAGAGGGGGTATGTGACCTCTTACAATCTGCTGTAGCCCCAGGGAAGGAAGCCAACTGCTGGCTCGCAAAAGACAGTTCAGTATCAACGCCTCACGGGACGGTTGGTACACCCGCAGGAGGTACTGTCGCTGTTCATCATCTGGTTGTCGTAGGGGCACATGCTTGGACGGTTACCCTTGACATATGGGCTCGTGGAGGTGGTGCTTGATGTTGAAGAGTGAACTCTCCCAGCGTGATGGAGCGCAGATGCTCCTTGCAACGGGTGTTGTCTTGCTGATGTCACTTCTCTCAATGGCAATTTTTGGAGTAAAAGTTGCGGGCTTAACTATTCCTCATGATGCTGCCTCTGACGATGTTATTGTCGCCACGGAAGAGGTGATGGAATCACTCCAACCGCTTTCACAGGCTCGTACCGATATGTGGGTCGCAGGAGGATTGGAAGGCGTTGAAGCTGCGGATTTGGCCTTGGAGACCGTTCATGACGACCTTCTTCATCATGGAGAACTTCGCGGCGTTGAAGTAAAATTGACCAACATAACCATCTCCGAAATTGATTCGAGTCAACTCAGCGTCACGGCGCAACTTGGGGTTTCAGATGGAGAAGCAATGCTAAGCGTTGATATTGCTTTTATCCTTGATGTTTAACTTGGGCGTGCATGTTCGTCAATAGCGCGATTAAGCAACGTGAAAATTCGTTCAACATCATCATCAACCCGTGTAGGGTCAACGATAGGCCAACGAGCAATTCTGGCTCGTTCAATAAGTCCGTCCTGGATGTGACGAATACGAGAAAAACCCGCTAAGTATCGATCAGAACGACGATATGATTGAGCGTCTCTGGATTTGAGCATCTCTTTGTGGACACGTTCCTCATCCACCTTCATGACAACACCAAGAGCGATTCCACCAGCATCCTCCCACGCTCGTAGGAGGCGTGCGCTTGGATTGATATGAACGCCTTCAATGAGCAGGTCAATTCCTTCACGCCTCGCTCTGTTCACCGTTGCATGAATCCCTTCTTCAACAGCCAAACATGTTTCTGTCCAATCAATGACGGCTTCTCCACTCTCTCCAATAGAAAACGAAGAACGGTGAAGAGCAGGATGAAGGTGTTCGGGGTCGCTCACTCTCATAATTTCCCTAATGGTATCGGTAGACATCATACGCGTGAATCCAGCCCGGGAAGCTAAACCTACGGCAGCAGTTGACTTTCCAACACCGGCTGCTCCGGCAATGACCAACAATCGTGGAGGTCTAGTGACGAGTGCCTTTGCGGTTGCTTGCGCCAAACCAACTCTTCGGGGCATGAGATGTGCGGGTCGGGATGAGCACATGAGGCTTCTGCCCTTCACAGAGGTCTTTTGGACACATTGAACGGGTGATTGAGGCACCGATGTGCCTTTGAAGCGAGTCAACATGGAGGGGACATGGGCGACGAAACGATGTGGATTGGAGGAGAATGGGTGGCGTCAACTGACGGTGCAACAAGTGATGTGCTGAACCCAGCAACAGGAGAGCTCATGGCTACGGTCCCTCGTGCTACTGTTGAAGATGTAAACCGCAGTGTTTCAGCATCTCGTGAAGCGTTCAACAACTCCGATTGGAAGAATATGGACCCTGCGCAACGCGGACGAATCCTCAACAAAATGGCCGCAGTTACCTATGCTAAAGCAAAGGAACTAGCAGTTATTGAATCATCAAACAACGGTAAGACCTTCCGTGAGGCACTCTCTGAAATTCGTTATGGAGCTTGGACATTGGAATATTTTGCAGGCCTCTCCGATAAAATCGAGGGCAAGACCATCCCTGTTCCTGGCCCTCGCCTCAATTATACACTCCGCCAGCCATTGGGTGTGACGGTGCATATCGTTCCGTGGAACTTCCCTCTTCAACTCGCTCTCCGATCTATTGCACCTGCGCTTGCAGCAGGATGTACGGTGATTGCAAAGCCCGCTTCCTGGACACCTTTGTCTCTTCTGGCATGGGCAAAAGCAGTTGATGAGGCCGAAACAGGACTTCCTTCAGGAGTTCTTCAAGTTTTGACGGGTTCCGGCGCTCTTGCAGGCGATGCACTTGCTGGCCACAGCGGTGTTGACGGTGTTGTTCTTACAGGCGGCGTTCCTACTGGAAAAACCGTCATGGCAAAGGCAAGCGAGCAGTTGACTCCAGTCACGCTTGAACTTGGTGGAAAAGGCGCTAACATTGTCTTTTCAGATGCCAATCTACGCTATGCGGCCAAAGCAGTATGCTTTGGAATTTTCATGAATGCAGGACAGATGTGCTGGGCTGGTTCTCGTTTGCTTGTCCATGAAGATGTTCATGATGACCTGGTCAAGGCCGTATGTGATGAGATCTCCAAATGGCCAGTCGGTCCAGGAATGGAAGAGGGTGTACGCATGGGTTCACTCGTTCACGTCAATCACCGCGCAGAAGTGTTGGAAAAACTTGAGAAGGGACTTGCGGAGGGTGGGGAACTCGTTCTCGGAGGCAAAGCCCTTGACCGTGAAGGAGCCTTCATGGAAGCAACTGTTGTCACCGGTGTTGACCGAAGTCACCTTCTTTTCCAAGATGAATTGTTTGGACCGGTCTTGGCCGTAACTTCATTCAGTACTGATGAAGAAGCCTTGGACCTAGCCAATGATACTCCGTTCGGATTGTTAAACGGCGTGTGGACCAACGACCTTGGACGGGGGCACCGAATGGCTCGTGATTTGGAATGCGGCATGGTTTCCATTAACGAATACCCGATCACGTTCCCACAAACTGCCTTTACCGGATGGAAGCATTCGGGAATCGGTATTGAGCAAAGTCAAGATGCATTGCGATTTTACACCAAGGTCAAGAACGTCAACGTCAAGTTGTGAAGTGATACCATGGCCATTGAGATTGAAACTAACGACGGTATTCGATTGATACGAATGGGTGGAGAAGCCTCCACTCAGTCGTTCTCTGAGGAGTTCTTACCGAAAATAACTCGGGCAATTGATGATGGTCTCAGTGCTTCAGATGTGAAAGGCATTGTTCTCACCGGCGAAGGACGATTTTTCTCTGCAGGAGCCGATATCCATGCGTTTCAGAAATCTATTGATGATGGAAATGCACCGGAGTTGATTCGGAACCTCACCGGTATACTCCACCCCCTCCTCATTCGGATACGAACATCCCCTACGGTTGTGATCGCTGCATTAAACGGCGTATCTGCAGGCGGGGGTCTAGGTCTTGCGCTCGCATGCGATGCGAGAATTGGAACCAAGAACGCACGCATGGCTGCATCGTATGCTGGAATGGGACTTTCTCCTGATGGAGGGACCACATGGCTTCTTCCTCGGTTCGTTGGTGAGACTGTTGCACGACGTTTTTTCTTTGAAAACCAAATTTGGTCGGGCGAAGAAGCCTGTTCTCATGGTGCTATTGATTTGATTGTTGAAGAGGATGCACTCCTTGCAACCGCCAACGAATGGGCAACCACATGGTCCTCATGGGGGAACCATACGAAAGAGGCGACAAAGCATTTGTTGCATGTTCAAAGTGAGAATGAATTTGAAACACATCTCAACCATGAACGTACGTTGATTGAAGCGGCTGGAACAACATCTGCATTCAAAGAAGGGGTCAAGGCATTCTTTGAGAAGCGTAAACCAAACTTCGATTAAATTCCTTATTGCATTTGGTAGGCAACCTGGGGTTGGTTCCCTTTACCAAGGCGCAATAATCCGACAATCAGGGCGATGATTCCAATACAAACTGAACAGCATCCAGCAAAACCACCGCCAAACGCAGCAATTCCAAGTCCGATGGACTCCTCAAGCAGAGGGCCAAAAAGGTCATCGAAATCAAGCAGGAACATGGATGTTGAAGCGCTGTTGGAGAGCGTATAGGTCTCTCCAATGGTACAGTTCTGTCCGATCTCCAATGTTCCGCAAATCGTGCCTACCTGTATTTTCCCATCCAATCCGAAGTAAGTGGCTGAGTTGTTCCCTTCGTCATAGTCACACGTCTTCAGGAATGTGCCTTCGGTCACGTCAATGCCGTTGTTGGTTACCATCACTTCAAATTCTTCACATGCATCAACCATTTCGTTTGAATTGCTATCAACATGATCTGCAATAATGAATACTCCTGCGCCAAATTCTCCAGCGCCGTCATCGTCAGTGTGAACAATATCAACACTACTGCCGACATCTTTAGTATATTCATCCCCGTCTAGATTTGACCAAAGTTCAATGGCTTGGCTTCCTGCAGAAGAGGCTATGATGAATGAAATGATTCCTAATACAGCAAAGACACCAGCAATAATCATCGGTACCTTAGGTTTCTTTTCAGGTCCAATTGTGACGGGTACCGCAGAATGCGAATTGAATCCGGCCTGTGCGCCAACAGGCTGTGCGCCAACAGGGTTTGCTTCTTGGCCTTCAGTGCCATAAATACTTGATTCCATACCTACGGCTCATCGGCCTTACTCATGAAGGTATGGGGACGATCATTCTATTGAGGTCTCTTCTGGACTACCATTTGTCCAATCGTAGATTCCTTTTCCACTTTTCTTTCCCAGACGACCTTGTTCAACAAGGCGTTCAAGAAGAGGATGAGGTGCATATGCATCATCATCAAACGAAGCTTGTAAATTTCTAAGAATGTCTCTACGGACGTCCAACCCTACCAAATCGGTAAGAGCAAGAGGTCCCATTGGATGCTTGTAGCCCAAGACCATTGCAGTGTCTATGTCCTTTGCACTGGCCACTCCGTCAGCCAGCATTCGAATTGCTTCATTACCAAGAACAACACCAAGTCGGCTTGTAGCAAAACCGGGTATGTCTTTAACGAGGATCGTCGTTTTTCCCATGGCTTCCCCTGCTGATTGCGCCAAGTCGATGGTCGCTTCTGAGGTTGAGTCATGGCGGACAAGTTCAAGGAGTTTCATAATCGGTACTGGATTAAAGAAATGCATTCCTATCACTTGTTCCGGGCGTGTTGTAGCATTGGCTATGTCGGCAATTGAAAGAGAAGATGTATTTGTTCCCAAGACGGCATGGCTGGGAGCGTATTTGTCAATTTCTTCAAACACTTTCTGCTTGAGTTCTGGCAGTTCAGGGACTGCTTCAATGACCAAGTCAGCATTCCCAACGGCTTGAGCCATATCACTCACGGCGTGGAGATTTTTTTGCCATTCAACCTTTTGTTCCAAAGATGTTTTTCCTCGGGTGATTCCTTTGTCCCAAAAGGCATCAATGCGTTCCATTCCCCGCTGAAGGCCGTCAGGAAATGCGTCATAGAGGGATGTATTCCAGCCGGCTTGGGCACAAATTTGTGCAATACCAGCGCCCATGGTTCCTGCTCCGATGACGGCAACATTACGAATGCTCATGGAGGTGGGAGAACGCTCACCTTCATGATGCTTGCTCGTTTTCTTGTTCTTGCTTTTGGGCGATGATTACCCCTGCAACGATGAGAGTGAAGGCTAGGATGAGCGTAGGTCCAAGTTGTTCTCCAAGCAATAGCCAGCCTCCGAGGATTCCAAACGGGGGGACGAGGTAAACATAGAATGAAGCCTTTCCAGCTCCAATGACAAGGATGCCGTCTGCGAACCATACGTAAGCCAATACAGTAGAAAATACCGCAAGGAAGATGATTCCAATCCAAGCATCAAGTGACGGCGAAGGCAAGCCCTCCCGTACAACTTCAATTCCAGCCCATGGCGTCAGGAAAAGTAAGCCTACAAGTGATGCCCAAACAGTAACCAAAACAGGAGTCAACGGTCGCTGAGCATCCTTTGGAGTTTCACTCATGAGTTTCTTCATGAGGATACTGGATACAGCCCAAGCAAGTGCTGCCCCAGCAATAAAGCCGTTACCAAACCATCTGTCTAACTCAGGTATGTCGGTATTCGGGGAGGCGGTAAAGATCACAAGCATTCCTATCAGTGCAAGGGCGAGCCCAACCACCAGATTACGAGTTAGACGCTCCCCGAGAAATATAACCGCCAGAACTGCAGTAAACAGAGGGTTGAATGTAATAACGAGGGACGCATCTCCTGCAGCGGTGTACTTCATTCCATACATGAACAAAGATTGGTAAAGAAATGTGGAAAAGAAGGCAATAAAAGCGATGTTTTTCCATTGAGTTGGTGAGGGGTAAGCCCAATCTTCAGTTCGTTGTAAGTAGATTATGAAGAGTCCGGCTACTATGACATAACGAATCCATGCAGCAACAATTGGCGTGACATCTGCTGCAACCGCACGCCCCGCTGGCCAACCTAATCCCCAAATTACTGCGACAACCAGAAGTTTGGCGTGAATTCGAGCGTTTTTCATTCAAATCGCTCCAAGCCAAGTTGTAACATGCGAGATCTCGGCAATCCGATTTCTGGCAGTCCCTTGGCTGGGGCGTGGAGCTTGAGTCCTTCAATTCTGCTGACGTATAATCCATAACTGGCGATGTCATCAGGTCGGTATGGTGTCTCGAGCCCCATTTGGGTGAGGGTTTCACACGCTTTTTGTGAATAGATTGGGAAGGTATTCGTCGAAAAGTGCATCCATTCTGAAATGCGTTGAGCATCAACACTATCCAGCGTTAATAGGTGCTCTAAGAGGGACACATCGGGATAGGTGGCGGTTCTCAGCACCATTTCTACTTCATTGACAACATCTTCAGGCCAAGCGTAGGGGTCTCGTTGGGCCCATTCATCTGCGACTCGTATATGCTCTACAGAGCGTTTTGAAGTGACTGAATACAGGGATTCAATGTATGAGCGGTCTTCGTATGCATTGGAGACCAACTGAGGCATTTCTTCATAGAAACGCTCGCACTTGGCCACATCAATGCCGTATAAGGCAACGGGGATCATCTCAGTCACTCGCCGTTCAAGCTTGTGTGCCAATTCCAGAAGCGATTTGCTTTGCAGACATCGGCTTTTCAGCGACCCAATCGAGTTTGAAGAGTTCCTTGAGGTCTTCTTCATCTTTTGCGGTTGGGAGGTGCTCGTGGAGGTAAGTGGCCCATTCATCGTCGGACCCTTCGAATTTCGTACCTTCAACGGTGAATTGTTGGCGCTTGAATGCACCAATCTCACGGTAGAAGTTCTCGTGGGGGACGTAGAGTTTTGTAGCACCCTCGGGTAGGTATCCGTTGAGTTTTTCAACTTCAAGGGCAATTTCATCGTGATAGTGCCCACGTGCTTCTTCATTCAACGTCTCCTTAATCACTGGGTCTCCATTGTCGAGTTTCTTGCGTTCATCCCATCGTCCTTTGATGCCCCAAACGTAGGACCAATGTGCGGAGGAAGATGCGTCAACACCAAACAGGTCGTGAGCGGTAGAAACCCACTTGTTGATGTAGCGTTGTAGCATATCTCCAGGAATGACTCCAGCCTTGATAATTCGGCGGAGACCATTGGAACCGGTTCCAAGGTGGAACGATTCTTCTTTCAGCATCGGCCCCATGCTTGCGGCCAGAGGCTTGAAGGCTGAGGTTGAAAGCATGCCGAGTTGGAATTTACCGTCTCGGTCAACAAACATGGTGTAGCAGAAAAAGTCCAACCAGTGCGGCATTGGTCGATTAAATGCTCCGAGCAGGCGATCGCCATCTTGAGCGTTGCGCTCAAGCAATTTTTGTGCTTCTCTTCGTCCTTGTTGACCAAAGTATGTCATCAGAAGATAGGCCATTTGCCATCCGTGGCGTTGTTCTTCAGCCATGATTCGTGCGGCTGCATAGCGGTCGTAGTCAGTCGGTGCGGTTTCGAGCAAATGTCGCTGTTGTTCTACCGATGCGAATTCGGTGTCTCCTTGAACGGTAATCATGCTAACCAATGCGTCTCGCATGCTTTGATGTGGAACTTGGAGCGAACGTTCCCACTTGGCTCGTCCTTCATAGTCTCCGTATTCGATGACATCACCGGCGCGCTCCCAGTCGAACTGGATAGAGAGGTCGAAATCTCCCATCCACTCTCGCTTAAATCCAACGTTGTCTTGCCAGGTTGCAAAGTTGCTAATCCAGTCGTCCCATGTCTTCGGTAGGTTGTCCATGTTCTGTGGTACAGTCGGGTCTGGTATATATCCTCTACGAACATA
Source organism: Methanobacteriota archaeon (assembly GCA_018662715.1). Lineage (GTDB taxonomy): Archaea > Thermoplasmatota > Poseidoniia > Poseidoniales > Poseidoniaceae > Poseidonia. The sequence goes on from JABJFP010000220.1 coordinate 14,957, forward strand.
TTCGTACGAACATGTTAGGGGCTTTGTCTGCGGATCTCGTCAGTGAACGCGTGAAATACTGCGGATTCAATCCGTTGGAGCTGACTTGAGAGAGTGGATTTTGCAACGCCGAGAACCTTGGCCAATTCCGAGAGGTTGATGCGCCGAGGCACATCCCAAAAGCCCTCGCGAGTTGCGACTTCAAAGACTTCACGTTGGCGAGTAGTGAGGAGGCGAGAGCGAGAATTCCGCGTGGATAGCAGGCGATGTGGTAACTGGTCGGTGCGGAAGCGGTGCATGAGTTCACGCACCTCATCTCGTCGAGCCTCTATGGTCCATTCCACCCATCCGTCTCTCACTTCAAACGGTGTTCTCGGAACGATTCCTATGTCCACGAGGGGGCGAACAAATCCACCACCGCCAGCCGAGATATTGACGCTGAAATGGCCGTCTTCAATACTCTTGTAATCATCAATTCCTTCATGCAACATGAGATTATCTTCAAGGGATTCATCGCACCAACACCGAGCAGTCCCTCTCCCCCTGCTTAACGGCATATGCTGTTCAATACGAAGGGTTGCCGATGGATGTGCTCTGGTAACATCTCCAGCCCAATGCCCTTCAGGAAGGCGGACATCAATTCGGATTTGTTGAAGCATCGCAGTTTACTCCTTCATGCAACGGTTCTCGGTCGGACGGTTTCATCTCGCGTAACCTTGGAGGTGCTAACATCTATCAATTCGCTGAAGGTTGTGGTCGTTTTGTCGTCAATACGAGCCCCCGGAAGGTAACCGTCACATACGCCAGATGCTGCGAAAATAGCATCGTCGCTCTTACACAGGTCATGGGCTTCCCACAAACGGGTCAAATCGTCTCCAACCATGGTCTCTGCTCGTGCTTCTTCTTCATCAGAGCGGAAAACCAGGCGTCCTTCAAACACACCGCCGAGTCCTCGGATTGCCGTAGCTGAAATGACTCCTTCCGGAGCGGCTCCGATTCCTAGAAGTAAATCGTATGGGCCATCAGGTTTAGCGGCCCAAATCGCACCGGAAACATCGCCGTCACCCATGAGGTCCAATTGAGCCCCCGTGGCATGAATCTCAGAAAATAACTGCTTGTGTCGGTCTCGGTCAAGTGCAACGATACGAACCTTTTCGATTGATTTGTCCAAGACATGAGCGGCTTGCTCAATGTTGTATGCAACGCCACCGTCCAAAGAGACATGGCCCTTGAGAAGCGGTCCAGCCGCTATTTTGTCCATGTAGCAATCCGGAGCATGAAGCAGCGTTCCTCGTGGCGCTGCCGCAAGGACTGCGATTGAATTTGGTGTATTGTCGGCACAATTATTGGTGCATTCTAGCGGGTCAACAGCGATGTCAATTTGTGGCGCTCCGTCGACTCCAATCATGTTGCCCAATGGTTCTCCGATGTAGAGCATAGGTGCTTCATCTCGCTCTCCCTCCCCTATGGCTACACGACCATCAAAAGGAACATGGTCAAAAGTGCGGCGCATCGCTTCTACAGCAGCATCATCTGCTGCATTTTTATCACCTTTTCCTCGCCATGCAGCGCTTGCGATGGCTGCCTGGTCCACGGCTTCAAGAAAGTGGTGTGTAAGGTCCGACGTCATTCCCATGGCCGGAGGGGGGCGCGGATGAACCATGAATGAAGCGGTTCAGTTTCCTTTGAATTTTTCAACTACAGTGAGATTAGAAATCGACGTTGAGGGATATTGGCCCTCCTTATTTTTCTCGAGGGATTTTACCATGTCAAAAGCACAAAGTAGGCCAGCGGCAACACCCGTTAGCGCCTCCATTTCAATGCCGGTTTTGTAATGAGCAGATACATGAACTTCACACCACAAATCATTGCCTTCCCAGGACCATGTAACCTTGGTGCCTTCCAATGGAATCGGGTGGCAATGAGGAATGATCCGAGGTGTTTCTTTGACAGCCTGGATGGCTGCAATGGTGGATGCTTCCAAGACATTACCCTTTGAAATGGCTCCACCGATGATGGCCGCTTTGGTTTCTGGTTGGAGGTTTAACCTTCCTCTAGCGGTTGCACTGCGTGCGACAACGGGTTTTTGGCCAATTTCAACAATGCCTTGAATTTCAGTTGTTTCCTTGCTCATCCTAACCCCTCCTTCCAGGTCTCCCCAGCCGTAGTGACTTCTTTCTTCCATATGGGTGCTTGCTTCTTCAGTTCATCAATGAGCCACGAGCATGCCTCGAATGCTTCTTTTCTGTGCGGGCTTGCCACATGAATAGCGACGATGGGTTCCTGCGGCCCAACTGCACCAGTACGGTGAGATAGTGCAACAAATCGAACTCCAAATTTCTCAATCGCTTCGTTTCCAAGCCGGCTCAATACCGGAGTCAATTTGTCTTTCCATGCGTCAAATTCCAACCGAAGGACTGTTTCGGTCCCTTCTGTTTCTCTCGTGATGCCGACGAAGCTGACGACAGCACCACATCCATCCGTTGGTAATCGCTCCAAGAGTTTGGCAGGTTGGAGCGCATTTGGCGCTTCTTCAACCAAAACTCGGTCGGGCATGACCACACGAAGGAAACACATCATTCAAACCTCACCCCTCAATGGGTAACCATGGCCCCCGCAGCCGAGAAACACAAACCTGTCCACATCATGGGCGCAGGATTGTCAGGGTTGGCGGCAGCGATTCTCCTCGCCAAAGCGGGCAGAGAGGTCCATGTTCACGACATTCGCGAGGATTCAGGTGCTCGATTTGACGGAGATTTTCAAGCATTGGAAAACTGGAGCATGAGTGTAGATTTCTTTGACCAGTTGAAAGAATGGGGATTTGACCTCTCATCGTTCAAGGCTACAGAATTTAGCAGCGTGGATATCATTCATCCGGATGACGTTATTACGCAGGCAAAAACACCAAGTGTGGCGTACCGAATTGTCGAGCGAGGGACTTCAAGCCACACCATTGACCAAGGTTTCAAGCAACAAGCACTTGACGCTGGGGCCAACATTCATTACAAATCACGGGTCAAAGAAGAAGATTGTACCATCATCGCTTGCGGGCCAAAAGGAACTTCAGCGGTAGCATACGGAGAGATCTTCAAAACTGACCATCCGAATCATATCGGTTTTCAACTGAATGATAAACTGGCACCAGGGTCCTATTCCTACCTTATCATCATCGACGGGATTGGCCTTATCTGTACGTGTCTATGGAGGAAACAGAAAAAGAGCGACCGATTCCTTAACGAGACCATCGCTTGGTATGATGCTCATTATCCTGAATTAAATCGAACACCTATCAAGAGAGTTGGTGGCAAAGGAGATTTCACAATCAACCGACATTACAAGCAGAATGGCCGATATTATGTCGGTGAATCCGGCGGTTTGCAAGATTTCATGTGGGGCTTTGGGATGAGAATGGCAGTTTGGTCAGGAGTGTTGGCTGCCCGTGATATTCTCGGAGATGGCGATTACGAGGAGGATGTCCGCCGTCACCTCATGCCGTATGTGCGAACCAGCGTTGCTAATCGGTGGTTGATGAACCGTGTGGGTGATCGCACCTTCAAACGAATGTGTAACGCTTGGATGAAGGACCAGAAGAAGCGTGGTGACGGCCTAATTTGGATTGGTAAACTCTTCCGCCCTAGCTTCTTGAAGTCCTTGCTTTATCGTTGCGTGAGTCCGTTTATGTTGGTCAAAGACCCTAAGGCAATGGGGCGCGGAGTCAGACGCATGCCCTTTAGAGCGGCATTGAAGCGAGATGTGTGGGAACCATCTGAACAAGCCAACCAAATCAAGGCGCAGTGGGACGAAATCCGTCGTGGTGGAGGTCAAGTTTCCTTTGCCGAATCTAAGGATTCCGAATCTTAAACGCAAGATTTGCATGCGATTTCTTCATAATGCCCCCCCTTGTGGCTCTTGACATGAGCGACCTTTACGGATTGAAACTCGAGCCTATGCCTAACCGCCTTGTCAATTACGGCGTGACCGAAAATGGAATCGCAGTGATTGAACTTACCTCCGACTCCGCAGGAGCTCCTCTTGAAGGGGCTAACGATCGCTCTCCAAACACCTACACCCACGGCATGATGCGAGACATTGACGAAGCAGTCGTCCGTGCCCGATTTGATGATGACGTTACGTGCATCGTCCTCACTGGAAACGGTGCATCCTTTTTCTCAGCAGGAGCGTCCATTCAGATGTTGAACAGCGTCACGCCTGGGTTCAAGTACAATTTCTGCCTCCACGCAAACGAAACACTCTCTCGCTTTGAGCAAACTTCCAAACTTGTCGTTTGCGCTATCAACGGTCACGCTGTTGGCGGTGGACTCGAGATCGCTATGGCTGCAGACATTCGTATTGCACGTAAGAACTCCGGAAAGGTTGGTCTTCCTGAAATCAACTTGGGTGTTCTCGCAGGTACCGGTGGTACCGCTCGCTTGACCCGACTTATCGGTAAGGCAAAGGCTCTAGAAATGATGGTCACCGGCGAATTGATGTCGTTTGAGGACGCACATTCTTGCAATCTCATCAACCACATTTGGGAAGGAGATGCAGATGATTTCCGCCGAGATGTTCTTGATTGGTGCAGCCAATTTACACTTCCAAATAAGGCTGTCAAGGCTGTTGGAAACATCAAGCGTTCTTGCCAAACCGGTCCAGAAATTCCCTTTGAGTACCACCTTGCTCTTGAGCGTGAACTCCAAGCATCCTTGTTCAACAGTACCGATGCTAAGGAAGGAATTGCGGCCTACGTTGAGAAGCGTGTTGCCAACTTCACCGGCCAGTGAACAAATCATTAGGAGTGTTACTTCATGACTGAAATTCATGTCCCCGCAGATGTCCCTAACGAATTGATGGAAACCTACATCGATAACATGAAGGCTGCGACAGCCGGTACAGGTTTGATGAATCTGTTTGCGTGTGACCAAAAAATCGAACACTTGAACGATGACTTCTATGACGGAGGTGCAACCATCCCGCTCAGTTCAAACGACCCAGGCCACCTGTTCGAAATTGGAGCACGAACACATTCAGAACAAACACTTGGTGTTCTTGCAGGTCAACTCGGTCTTATCTCTCAATATGCAAGAGATTACCCCGACCTTCCTTACTTGGTTAAGCTCAATTCTAAATCGCACATGGTTAAGACCTCTCAACGAGACCCGATCTCGCAAGCACTTTGGGACATGGATGATGTGATGTCATTAGTCCACAATGGCGTGAACGTCGTTGGGATTGGTTACACCGTTTACATCGGCAGTGAATACGAACACGAGATGCTTACAGAAGCAGCACAGTTCATTCGTCAAGCCCACGAACAAGGAATGATTTCAGTTGTTTGGATGTACCCTCGAGGGAAGGCGGTCGCTGATGAAAAGGATCCACAACTTATCGCAGGAGCAGCCGGCGTTGCTGGCTGTCTCGGCGCAGATTTTGCCAAGGTTAACTATCCCAAGGCTTGGGACGGAATGACCGAAGCAGAATCGTTCAAAGTCGCTGTTGAAGCAGCAGGCCGTACCGCCATAATCTGTTCCGGAGGCGGGTCACTCCCTCCTCGTGACTTTTTGCAACGTCTTCATGACCAAATCAACATCTCCGGATGCCGTGGAGCTGCAACAGGCCGCAATATTCATCAAAAATCTACCGAAGAAGCCGTTCGTATGACTGCCGCTTGTCACGCAATTATCTGTGAAGGGGCATCTGTTGAGGCTGCTATGAAGATTTTTGAAGGGCAATAATCACATTGACCACTCATTCTGGCATTGGTGATATGCCAGGTTTTGATTGACTGCATTCGAGGACCGATTCTCGCTTTGGTTCCAATCTTACAAGCTCGGCCAAGGCTGGGCCAGAACTCATGGGTTGGTGGGATTAACCTGATACACTTCTCGTTTAACCTGACATGTTTTTTGAACATGCTAGTCGTAAGTTCACGAATAGGGTGGTTGGGCTAGAAGCAGAATCTGAAGCCAATTCAAGATTCTGAAGTTCCAAAAGAAAGTAGACTGTATTGCAGAGGCGCCATACATCTCATTTGATGACCGTTAGAATCAACTTGAGGGAGGGCAGTTCGACGCTTGAAGCAGAAGTCCTATTGGGATCTCACAGCTTTTGATTGCTGTTTGTGGTGAAGTTTCCTTCACTGTCGATAATGATGGGTGTGCCTTCAATCCATTCGGGGCAATTGTCAGAGACCCAGGTGCGTGTGGCCCACTCGCAAATATCATATCCGCCAGAGAGGATTCCAGATCGCTTGATGTATCCGACCTTGACGATGTCTTTGTCCTTGGAAAGTACGTTTCCGAGTTGCTGACTGGTTGTACCATGTCGCATAGACCCGTTGATGTACTCCAAAATTTCAGCGGTGTTTCGTGGGCGGTCGCCTAGGAATTTCTTGATTTTTTCACGGATGCGGGTTGTTTTCATATTCATTTCCTCCTGGTCAATATAGGGCGGTCTTTCTTAGGTAACGCCACTGTTTTTTAGGAGCGAGGCCGCTGATATAATGCTTCCTCTCTGGAATGACGATTATGTTACACTTGGTGACCAATTGGTGGTGTTTTTTTTACATCTTGAGCCGGCTAAGTAAGTAATCGCACACCTTTCCAGTGGAAATCAATAACTAAATGTAACTAAATCTGACTTTTAGGAGTGAAGTTAATGAATGCCTCACGTGTACGGTTGTTTGAGGTGAAGAAGGTTGTCAATCCGTAGGATACGTTCTGTTGCCCATCGTAGAATCATGCTCTGGCTGAGTCAAGGTCCAAGTACGGTCTCTGAAATTGCTCAACAATTCAACATGCGAATGCCTCACGCATCGCTTGCATGTCGCCAATTGCGGTCAACGGGAGATGTTTATCGCGACGATGCTGGCGGAATCCGTAACGCCCTCCTCTATCTCACCCAAGCTGGAATTGAACGGATCGAAGAGGATGGGCTTGCAAAAGCAAAACTCCATATTCATTCAATTCCGTTGGGCAAGGAAGGAATCATCCTGCAATCGGACGACCAACATGTCTTGGTTGGTTACGTTCAACCTCCTAAATCACCTCTGAATTTCATTCCAGATTCGGTAAATTCAGGTTCTGAATCTTCCAATGGAAATACAGGGGGGGCTTGGATACTATGCCCACAACGAAACCTTCGCTGGTATGATTTAGCAACACTGACTCCTACTAATGCCCCCTCGTCCGCAGGAACTGGAACTCTTGATGACTTTAGCGCGGGGCCCACCAAAATAGGCATCGTCAGAGGGGTAGTATTGGAGCGTTCGGACGGTTCAACTCTTCTCGAAGGTCAATGGTTCTCCACTTCCGATTCGGGAATCATGCCTTCTTCATTGCTCCAGGGTGACGCAGTGCTTGGTACGGTTGAGGGGACGACACATGGATACGCACCACCACACGGAGCTCATGCCGATCTGCCTTCATCCTTGGACCGAACATTGGTGTTCAACGCCATTGGTTCAGGTTCACTTGTATTGTGTGAACAGAACCATGATGGTCTTCGGAAATTGCCTTACGAAGTCCTTCGGTCTTGGTTACGTTTGCGCCATCCAAGAATGTCATCTTCCAAACTTAGTGAGCGTTTTGAAGAGATGAAATCACAATTTACCTCCGGATTGGATGGTTTGTCTCTCCCGTTGAGGCGAGACCTCATAGGTGATTTTGGTAAGGTAGAATGGGATGATTTTGATTTAGATGTAGGGGAACTGGACTTGTACGGAGTTTCTCCTATCGGACTTGGAGCATTGTGTGAATATGTGTTGAATCATGTAAGCCGTCCATTTGTGGTGGAGTGGCCCTTCCCCCATCCCGAGCAATCACTCTTTGAGCGAATCCTCATTCACCCCATGTGCAAAATGCTGGTCACTCGGCATCTCGATGGACTCATGTTACCAAATGCTACGGTCCATATCACAGATTCGCCGGTCCTTGCTCAACTGAGGGTGCATCTCAACAGGTCTACCATTCTACCACTGAACCTTGAATCCAAACCTACCCCCCCTCAACAGCATCAGTCGCTTGAATTCTATCCGCTACAGGCGGAAGAATTGATTGCATCAAATGAGACTCAGGGATTGAATCCTATTCACTTCACAAGAGTTGTTTCTAATCCCGATGAAGCCAAAGCGATGATGAATGCTCTTGAGGCATATCCCGTCGGAAACGAAAAGATGGCCAATGAATTAGAAACGAAATGGCCCATTGCAGCATGGATTGCGTCCCCTCCAGGAGAGAGGGCGAACCGTTGGATTCGACTTCAAGATAGAATTCCTAGGGGTTGGATTGACCTTCTCCCTCCTCAACATGTAGACCTGCAAACACTGGCTCATTCCCTTCACAAAGGTCTTCATTCGTGGCAGGAGAAGGCCTTCCGCAGGTTGACCCAAGAATTGAGGTCCTTTCCAGAAGTGCTGCTGAGCATTTCAAATTCCATGGATGATATTGAAAAAGGTACATGGATTTCTGCAATTGTTCTTGGGGCTTCCTCGTCCTTGGGTGAAGAATTTAATGAATTGATGAAGAAAGGAGGTTCAGTCTGGTTCAACCATCCTCGTCTCTCCCATCTGGTACTCCCAATGGTCTTTCCATCGGACAGAGCCATGGGTCCGGAGCGCCATAATCTTCTCGAACAATGGTTGAAGGCTGCTGAGACTCATCCAGAAAAATCGTTCATTCGTTTGTGGGCGAAAGCGATTCAAACAACGCAGCGCAACGAACCGTGGATTCTCGAAGATGTTCGGACACTCATGGAGGATATTCCTCAACTATGGTGGGCGCCGTATGCCAGCCAATGGCTCATCTCACAACTCAACTCCTCTTCGGGGCGAAATTGGTTGAGTGAGCAACCGATTCCATGGCCTGCACTGCTTGCACAGCCCAAAGGCCAACGCGGTGGATTACCCGGAACACAACATCATCACCCCGGGTACAATCTTTCGACGGATGACCTAATGCCGGTAAAATTACTCCAACCCGGTGAAGGTACTGATTCATTGAATGACCTCTTTGATATGACCTATGCGCTGGAACAAGGGTTGCCAGTTCCTACATCAAACACCCACCCCGAGGCTGGTTGGTTGGTTCAACCCGTTGAATCTTGGCCGACTTTCCCTCCTGAAGTTATAGACGAAGGAGATTCTTCAATTGGCCTATTGCTGTATTCAAGGTCGTTTGCAGCCCGCCGACAAATGACGATGGATTGAAAAGGCAACGGTCTCAGCCTCGACTACCGTACCTGCAACATCGGGCTGAGCTACTGTGAAAATTGCTATGACGTCTGACACCATGAGTACGGCCGCAATCGAAGACTGGGAGGACCCCTCGGGGAGTGAGTTCCGGTGCAAATGCGGTAAACCATCGGTAGGTTATGGGTCCTTGAATGACGACAGGATGACCTCAAGACAACCACCCTACTGGACAGCAAGCCCCGATACCGAGGGTCAGGCCTTTGAGTAACCGATGAAAAAGGCCGTTAGGTGTCGGGGCACAGCTGCTCGCTCAAATTCACTCTATTCAGCCGAGAGGAAGCGATGACCTCAAAGGCTGTTTTCACTGTCATTGATACATGGAGACCCAACAAACCTACTCCTGTTGTTTGGTTGGGGGAACTTTTGATCGTTTTCATGCAGGGCATCGTTTGCTTCTTGATGCGGCACAAAAATCTGCAAAACGCATCGAAATTCATGTCACTTCGGACCTCATGGCTGATGCTAAATCTTCGTTCATTCAATCGTTTGAGACACGTAGAGAAATTCTCCTGCAATGGGCAGAATCACATGCACCTGGTCGTGTGACGATTCACATGCTCAATGATGTGATGGGCCCTGCTCCGGTACACAAGGAAGCGGACTGCATTGTTGCTACACCTGAAACGCGAGGGCAATGCGAATCCATCAACATCACTCGGGAATCAAATGGACTCCCAGCCCTCAGTATCATTGAAGTTGCACACATGCAGGATGTTGATGGTGGCATTATCAGTTCGTCTCGGATTCGCAACGGGCACATCGATTTACAAGGCCATCCGTGGATTGAAGACGGCTATCGTGAACAGACTCTTCAGATGCATCCACGTCTTGATGCAGAACTCAAAACTCCGATGGGAGTGCTCTTTGAAGGACCAGAGGATGCTCCTGAGGTTGCAATGTATGCAGCCCTCGATGGCCTTGATCTCAGTTCAAGTTCTCTCATTGCAGTAGGAGATGTGACGGTTGCTACTCTTCTCAGTATGGATTATGTCCCTGATATTGCATTTATTGACGGCCAGACAAAACGCACGCCCTTGGCCAAAGAAAAGCAAGTTGACATCTCGCGATTTCCATCCCTTTTGACAGCAGTAAATCCTGCTGGACAACTCACGCCAAGTCTGCTTAACGCGATTGAACAGGCATGTGGAATGGATACTCCAGCACTTATTGATGTGGAAGGGGAGGAAGACCTTGCCCCGCTCTACATCCACTTAGTGGCTCAAATAGGTTCACAAATCATCTATGGTCAACCAGGAAGAGGAGTTGTTCTTCAAGAAACAACGCTCAAAACCAAAGAACGATGCAGGCACTTGCTTGGATTTTTTGAGGTGATTTAATGGATCCTTTTCTTGTATCGGTTACCGTTTGTGTCCGAGATGGATACGACTGGATTTCAGGATGTTTGGAAGCCTTACGGTTGCAGACTTACCCCGCTATTGAAATTCTAATTGTTAACGATGGGTCAAGTGACGATGCAGAGACTCTGCTTGGAGAATGGAATGACCCCGAAGGCCTCAACGGCCATCCAATTCGTGTTCATAGTCAAGACCAACTCGGTTTGGCCGCCGGGCGACAATGGGCGCTCAAGCATGCCAAGGGCGAATGGGTGGCTATTACTGATATCGATGTTCGTCCTGAGCAAGATTGGATTACAAATCTCGTCGCAGAAATACAGCCAGTATCAGCGGAAGAACATGTGGTGGCGGTAACGGGTCGGACTGTGTTCGAACGTGCTGAGGATCTTGTAAGTCGCTTTCGTTCTGTGGAAATCGCCTCCAAATATCGCTCACGTCCACGAAGGACGAGTCTTGCTAACGGACCTTGTTCGATGTTCCACCGTGAATCGCTCCTTGATGTGGGAGGGTTTGACCCTGAGTGGTACCATGCAGAAGATATGGAAGTGAGTTTGAGACTGATTGAAGCTGGCGGGACCATCGTTTATGCCCCTGAAGCATTAGTTCGCCACGTACCAGAAACTGGAATCAATCGGTTCTTGAACAAGCGGAAACGAGACGCAAGAGCCCATTTACGTATTGTCCGCCACTATCCCAAGGGAAAGCGTTCAGGGCCAGGTTTTGATTTTCTAGGAAGTTCTGCAATGGTTCTCATTCTCTTTCCCCTTTGGTTTGCGATTTTCATTTCAGGGCTGCCGTTCCTTTACGAAATTTATCGCCTGGGTTCTGTTGAATGGGAGCAGATAAGGCATTTATGGGAGACCAAAATTCTCATTGGCTCGTTTATTCTGCTCTTGATTCACGAAATTATCCTCTGGAGAGGGCCGTTAGGTGTTGTCAATCGGACCGTGCTACGGTCAGCGAAAAACAGTAAAATCAAAGCAATGTTCGGAGTTCGCCGATTAACCATTCTTTGGAGCATTGCCCTGTGGCACGGAATGATTCTAGGTTGCCTTGATGCATTGTTGGGAAGGCACGGGCACAAGCCCTTGCTGGGAACCAAGAAGAATTGATTCAGTCTATGTTTTCGTCACCGGGTGGGACCCGACTTGCATGGTTGAGAGCAAAGCCAGATGCAACCAAAGCAATGGTAACGGAATATACGCCAACATCCATCCAACCGCTGTAGTTGATTCCAAACCAGAAGTAGAATATGAGGCCCAAAAGGAGGCACCAAGCCGCCATTGTGCGTTGGCCGCCACCAACTGATGGGTCTGCAAGAGCAGTCCAAGTGTCGTTGACAATCAAAGAAGTAGCCCATTCGGAAACACCGCTGGTCTCGTTAATGGCCTTCATTCCAAATCCGATCATTGCAAGGCATGCCGCCATGAAGATAGTATCTCCAAGAGGTTCGTAGTGGAATCCATCAATGGCAACACCAAACGCTGGGTTAGTGGCTTCGAAGGTTAACAATCCTCCCCAAGAGACGTGTTGCGCTGGAGTTGCTGCAGAGAACATGTTCAAAACAGCCAACAGCAATCCCCACAATCCGAGTGTGACAACGAAATTTGCCCACACCGGAGATGGCCCAGAGACTGAAGTTTTTGCGGCCGCATCGGAAGATTCGCCGTTGGTCATACCTACGCCGACCGGCGAGGCGGATATAAGAACACCGAAAAACAATCTACCTTGAATTTTGATTCAGATGTTGAATCGGTGGAATCATCAAAGAGCAGATTGATGCCGATAAGATGCAGTAAATACTGCTCCCATTTCCGCTTCTGATTCGGTCATGATTTGTGGAGCATTGATGTTCTTGGGGACACAAGAAGTGATTTCCTTTGACCGACCGTAGCGCCCTTTGCTAACGGTTCGTGCTGTAATTAATCCGAGCATATCAAGGTTTGAAATCAAGCCAGATATTCTTCGCTGCGTGAGTGCATGCTGATTGATGTGCAAGCATGCTTGCCTGTAAATGTCGTAAACTTGTCCGGTCTGGACGTTTCTAAGTCCGTTCTTTTCGTTGATGAGCACGGCGGCCAAGACAAGTTTCTGTTGGCTTGGCAGAGATGAGATGACAGGAGTGATTTGGTCTGCTTCAATTTGACTTTGTGCCGTTCTAACATGGCCTTGTGTGACAATTGACTCACCATCTTGCTCAGCCTTTTCGGTTGAGATCCTCAGCAGGTCAAGAGCACATCGGGCATCGCCATGTTCTTGTGCGGCAAGTGCAGCACAAAGTTCGATAACACCGGGTTGAAGAACACTCTCTTGAAGCCCTTCTTTGGAGCGTTGTCGTAGAATATCCTGAAGCTGTTCTGCATCGTAGGGTCGGAACAATACGTCCAATTGTCCCAAACGAGAGCGGACACGAGGGTCAAGGAAATCCGTAAACTTAAGATCGTTTGAAATTCCAATGACACAGGCTCTTGCGTTTTTGAGTGATGAGTTCAAACTTGTGAGGTTGTACAACAAATCGTCTCCTGCCTTGCGAACCAAGTGGTCAATTTCATCAAGAACGATGATGAAGACGCCGCCATGAGCATCCATTCTGCGAACAAGTTCACTGAAAACCCGGTCAGTAGGCCAGCCTGTAAAAGGAATCTCGTCTTGCTCGTAATCTTCAAGCAGGGAGTTTCCAATATGGCTTAGTACTCGATATTGAGTGTCTATTTGCCGGCAATTAACAATTACTGGGTGGACTTTTCTCCCGATTGTTTCCCCTTTTGCTTTGAGATGATGGCAGACATAACTTGTCACTGCGGTCTTGCCGGCTCCGGTTACGCCATAGAGTGTCATGTTTGATGGAATATGTCCCTTGAGTGCTTCCCAAAGATTGTACGAAATTTTTTCAATTTCATCGGTGCGATGGGGCAGAAGGTTCGGGCGGAAATCATGCCGAAGAATTTCTTTATTTCGGAACAATGTTTTCCGGGACATGAACTTGTCGAAGATGTTCTTCTCCATTCAATTTCTCCCCCTATTTATAGCAACATGCAAGGAGTCCGTAGATGACTCCGTGCCGTATTCGCCATGAGTCCGAGTCCCCCTTATATGCCTGTCCACTCCAACCATTGGAAGGCGCTTATTTTAGAACAAGACCACGGCGAAGTTTAGCATATAAAGATTCAATGATTTCGCAAAAAAGAACAAATTATTTCCGAACAGAATTATGCATCATCCAAATTAGAAATAACCCATTGACCGTTGTTGCGAACAAGACGCGTTTCGTCTGAAATGTGACTGACATGAGGTGGGTGACTTGGAATGGAATCACTGAGAATTTTAGGATGGTTTGTGATATCATCAACAAATGTGTGGGTAATGATAAGTGGAGTTGAACATTGTTGTGCTAGTGCTTCAACATCCTTGGGCTTGTGATGGTGAGTTGAAGGGACCCAATCCGGGAATCCCATCTCAAGGATCGCAATGTCTGAACGGGCGATGGCGTTGTAGAGAGTGTCACAAGGCCCCGAATCTCCACTGTGAACAAAACTTACTCCATCCGTGTTTTCAAAGCGATAACCGTAAGGGTCAACAGCATCATCGTGGTGAACTTCAAATCGCTCCCATGACCAACCGTCATCGGTCGTACCAACCGCATCTTCTACCCATTCCACAGATTCAAGAATACTCTCAAGCGACCCGGGGAATGCAAGGTGGCAGAGTTCCGTCAATCGCACCTTGACCGTTGGTGAACCGATGACTCGCAACGGTACAGTTCCTTCGCGGTCTGAGATGTACTTTCGTTCAAGAAGAAGGAATGGAAATCCAAACACGTGGTCCCCATGAATATGGGTCACAAATACTGACTCAATGTCGGATACTGCAATCCCTGCTCGGCGTAGGCTAGCTAGGGCCGTCGGCGGTGCATCGATGATGTGCTTGCCGTCAAACACCGAAAACGAGTGATGTCGTCCGTTCGGAAGAAATGCATTTCCCGTACCAAGAACATCAATACGGGGGGTCATATCCAATCCCATGCACTTTTCCTTCTTTTCCTCATCGGTCGGTTCCAGTGGATTTGAATCTGTGATGTGAGGTCACACGAATGATGATATAGCCCACATCAGTGGGAAAATCATCGGCCTCTTTAGGCTGAGGTGAGCGCATGGGTGAGAACTGGTCAGCGAAAAATCCGTACATGACAAAAATTACTGAGAATTA
>JABJFP010000329.1 GCA_018662715.1 Methanobacteriota archaeon
CTCCGGTTGCCGGTTGGGGTTTTTGGGGACGGCTGTTCAACAGTCTTCGGCTCAAGCCGAGGGATTGTTAGGTTCAGCGGCAGAGCAACTAGCAGGTGAGCAAAGGCCCACACCATCACGGCCCACTGCCAACCAAAGTTCTCCGTGACCCACGCATTTAGTGGCCAGGAGATTGTGGAGGAGAGCCCAACGAAAACCGTGATCCCAGCGATGATCTTGTTTGACTCCTCCCCAAAAAAAGTAACGACCGTTGCAAAAGCAGCATCGTAGTTCCCCATCGCGGCTCCGATGCCAATCAGCACCCAGGCAGCAAAAAGCATCTGGATCGAGGTACTTGCGGCCAAGACGCTAAGGCCCAAAATGAAGGCAATGCTCCCGAAGGGAAGGACTCGCCTTCCGCCTAGCTTGTCAATGGCCTTACCGACCCGGGGGCCCAAGAAAGCGGCGACCAGCAGCGCGACCGTGAAAGCCCAAAAAAATGTTTCAGTTGCTATTCCCAGTGACTCTGAAATTGGCACAGCCAAGATTGCTGGAAGATAAAAGCCTGAACTCCAGCCAATGAACTGTGAAACTCCAAGTCGGGCAGTCAAGCGTGAGCTGGGTTTCAAGAAAGATCCGATTCTTCGTCGCCATCAAACATGCGATGACTAAGTGGCGACTTTCAGTCTAACTCAAGACGACCCTTAGTCAATCGGCGCACCGTCCTATGCCCGGCTTGCGGCTAGAAATTTGAGGCGTCAGCCCTGCAAGCCGTGTGGGCAATGCTGACCACGATCACGGAAATGCTGTGCCAACTACCTCGTCGTAACTGTCTTTGTTAGCTGCTTTTCACCATCCATATAGAGGTGGACATCAACATCTAGCCCGACTGCCGCAGTTCTTCTTTGGAATACTTGGTAGTCGGAGGAGACGCTTGTCTTGAACCACTTTCCGGCAATCTTCCAGGCCAGGGTCTTTCCCTTATGTCCCTTGGCAAAGACGGCAATGTGGCCGTTTTGAGCGCCGGCGTTTGCCTTTGAGATTACTGCCGGAGACTCGGTGATGATGATTGGCTTTGATTCAACAGTGAAAGCTCCTTGAGCTGTCAGCTTTCCAGCAGATGATGAAATCACGAGGTCTTTGAGGCCAGGCTTGAGCTCTGCAGGAATCACGATGGTGAAGCTGTCTGCTGAGTGCTCGGTGATCTCAGCTGCGACTCCATCGATACTGCAGGAAGTTACTAGGTTCAGCCTCAGTCCAGAGACAACTACTTCATCACCGATGCTTGGCGTGGTGTTGGAATAGCCAGTTGGCAGAGCTCCGGCGTAGGGGGCTGGTGTTGGCGGGGTTGCTGAAACCCACTGCGCATAAAGTGTCACATCTGCCGATGGAGCATAGGGGAAAGTTATTTCATTTCCATCGGTTGCAGCATCGAACCAACCCAGGAAGTTGTATCCGGTCCTGGTGGTCACAGGGGAAGTCCCGACGGGCACCAAAGTTTGATTGGCGACAGTAGAACCCAATTGAGACTCAAAACCCACGTTTACAAGCATCCTTATGGTCATCAAATTCCAGGTAGAGCCTGGGCTATCGAATCCAGTTGCACCTTGCAAGATAATCGCGTCGATATTCTGCGAATTGCCAGAAAATGGGTCACTGATCAGCGATGGCGCAGAAGTCCCCTCGAAGTACACGCTTGTCAGCGTAGGGATGGCGACGAACGAGCTTTCAATGCTAGTGACGCTGGCAGGGATGCTAATACTCGTGAGCTTGGATCCAACGAAAGCCGAGTTGCCTATGGTGGTGAGATTGCTGCTAGGTGCGAATGTGACCGTCTCGATTGAGCTGTATGAAAATGCGCCAAAATCTATGATCTGCACGCTCGCCGGGATAAAGACCGACGTAATTTTTGATTGCGAAAACGCATAATAATGCAGGTGAGTAACTCCGTCGGGGATCACCAAATCCCCCGCACAATCGACCCTGTTGTTGCCTGATCCTGGCGAAATTGTTGTGCCCGTTAGAGTGAACCCACCACCACCTGGGCAGGGGTATTCTCCGTCAGAAGGGTATGTCGTATCGCCCACCACTGCTGCCACAGCGACATCAGATGATTTTGAGCTGAATGGGCCAAACATGAACAGCAAAGAGGCAATTAGGGTGACTGTCATGATCCGGCCGAAACTTCGACTGTGGGGTTTTCTAGTCACCGGTGATTGGCTCATTGATAGGCCCTTCTTCCTTAGCTGCGCAAAAAGCAAAAACGGCTTGGTGCCCGGAAGGACTCTAACCCTACATCCCATAATACCAACACTTTGCCAACCCCATGGAGACAAGGCACTTGGACGCATCTCCCCATAAGGTGGTGGCAAATTTTGGGAGCCAGCTTGCAGAATCAAATCGCTGTCCTAGTCATACCGGGACAGATAAAGCTATGTAAAGACATGGCGCTTCATGGACATTGGTGTTGGAGAGTTTTTCTAGTGCGTCACCTTTGAGCAAGTTGCAACAAGGAATCTGCTGGAGTTGCTAGTGTCTAAAAAAGGGAAAGGATGCTTATGTTGTTGGAAACACTCTTAGTGCTACTGGTGTTGGGCGCGGTAGTCGCAACTGTGCTGAGTTTTTTTGTCGTGAGATCCAAAAAGCATCAACCGGAGCAGAAG
>JABJFP010000221.1 GCA_018662715.1 Methanobacteriota archaeon
CGATATCGTAGTATTCAGATTCGATGCTTGGCCGGATGCTGCAATTGACCTGGAATACGGAACAATCGAAGACCTAAGTGCGGACGACAGATTCTATGCGGCTTCATGGAATGGGACATCGTTTGCCCACAGCGGTCCGTTTGCTGATAAGGATGGAATGCCAGCCACTGTGGATGAATCGTTCACATTTAGTCCCTCAGAATACGGTCATGGTGGCGCCTCTGGAGTTCATTACGTCCGATTACGAGCCGTGCATTCCTGACTCATCCTCGACAGTGGACAGTGTACTGGGGGACTGAACACCCATTGTGCATCTCCAAAATATCTTGAGGGGTTTGAAAGAACCCTCGTGATTTCATGGAAATGATATGTGGGTTATCTGTATCAACTCTTGAGGCGCAGTGTGATTTATTTGGAATACGAGAATGTTCTGTCAATAGAATAGTTACGGAAATGTAACTTAATAATTATATGCGACTCATTCTAAGGATTCATCATGCGATTTGCTGTTGCTATGATACTTCTTCTTGCACTGATGCACCCAATGCTGACTCAACCGTCGTTGGATGATGTGGAAAACCCCTACTTTGCCGATGCCGGCTATGTTGATGTCATTCAAGAAATTGAACCAAATGATCTCAACACCACTGGTCAAGAAGTCTATCCTGGTGACGTCGTACGAGGAGCAGTCGATATGTGGAATGATGAATTGGATTACTTTGGCGTCTGGCTGGAGCCTGGTCAAACCCTCCTGTTGACCCTTTCACACGCCGCAGGCGATGGCGTTTCAATGTCCGTTTGGGACGAAGAAGGCACTCACCTCGGCGCAAGCAACCCTGGAAAAACGAGGGACTCGCTGTTCCTTGGGGAAGAGGAAACCGATTACGGTGGACTCTACATTGTCTCAGTGAACGCAACCATGACGGAAGCTGGTGGCGGTGCCTATGTTCTTGAGATTGATGCAGGATATCTCGTAAACTGGTACGCACCTCAAGTTGGCTGGAACGCAGCGACTGAAATGTTTGATGCTAAAGGCAACCTTCTGTACACTGAATCGCTCTCTTCCTACCAGTTTGCAGAATCGGCATCGTCTACAGCATCGTCTGCCCCTACATGGACTACGGGTGACTTCTGGAATTTCACAGTCACCATGCCAAGCATGATGGGTGCTGAATACAGCGAATATCACCAAATGACGGTAACAGGGACAGAAACAGTTTCTGGAAACGAATGCTACAGAGTCTCTATGGAAGGAAAGATGACCTTCTCGATGAGTTTTGCCGGCATGACGACAACAACCACTGATGAAGAAACGGGAGTTGCATGTTTCGCCACCTCAGACCTTGCACTTGTTCATGAAAACATCACATTCACCTCGAAAATGGAAACATCTGGTGGCTTTGGTTCCATGAGCAGCGATGAAACCTCTGGACGAAGTTGCACAACTTCCGATTTTAATGACCCTGACGAGGACTGTGATGACGTCGCAGATGACTGGGATGACTGCCCTGGTACTGCATCAGGTGCAGAAGTTGATGCGTGGGGTTGTTCAGAAGCTCAAAACAACGGTGGAGGCAGCGGCGGTAACGACGGCGATAACGACGGAGTTCCCGACACGGACGACGACTGTCCCAACACTGAAGCAGGAGCCTCGGTTGACCTGAACGGATGTTCAGATGCCCAAAATGGAGGCGGAAATGGCAGTGGTGACGGCGGTGACGGAAACGGTGGCTCCGACGGAGGCGATGCGGACAATGATGGCGTCAGCGATGATGATGACATGTGCCCAAATACAATGGCAGGAGCGACCGTCGATATGATGGGATGTTCTGATGCTCAAAATGGTGGAGGCAATAACGGAGGAGGCGGTGGCTCAGGAAACGGAGGCAACGGCGGGTCTGGAAACGGTGGCTCTGGAGGAACTGACCTTGGTTTCGGCTGCATCCCTGATATGAACGACATGAGCACCACTACGGTGTTCCGTTCTGACCTCGTCTATGCTCAGGGCATGGATCACTTCCACTTCCCAATCGAAGAAGGAACTGTATGGAGTGATTCTGCAGTAGGCGATGGTTCGATTTCAATGTCTACTGAGATGGGGGGCTGTGAGATGTTTTCGATCGATGTTCCGGCTTCCGACGCACTGCCTCTGAACTACCGCCATCTGTCTACCAAGGATTTCACCGTGGGCAGTGATTTGGTCACAGCCAACGGGATCCAAGTGTTTGCTGGAAGAGAAGGCAACAATGACTGGGCTACCCCCGACTTCACGCTTCTACCAAGCGTACCAGACTCCATCGCAAAGATGGGCCTGCCGTTTGCAGCTTGGGTCAATGTCGTTGGCTTCAACGAATTTGATGCAACGGTCAACATGAGTGCAAGCCTCAACGCAGAGAATGCACCTATCATGTTTGATGCATACCAATTGACCATAGATGATGCTGGCACTGTAGTCGTTGATACAATGAACCTCAGCAGCGGAGAATACCTGTTAACAGTGACGGGATCATCGAATGGAGGCTCAGAACGTTCAATCACGATTCCATTCACTGTTGACAACGACCCTGACTTCGAAATCCTTACTTTTGACCCATGGATTGTCCTGCCTCAAGGCGTTGAGTGGGTCGTTCCCACGCCTATTTTCATTGAACCAGTGAACGGCTTTGGCGCGGATGTGAGTGTGAGCGTTACGGTGCCGGATGGCGTCACCGCTCAACTTGACTTTGCACGAGGTTCTGCCCCCTTCATGTCAATATTGACCCTTACCGTGCCTGCGAATCTTACGGCTGGCGATTACACCGTGATCGTAACCGGAACAGCAGGAAGCACCGTTCATTCAGATGAACTCACCTTTACACTGACATCATTGCCTGAATTCTCATTGGAAATTGAAGAGCGCGAACAAATCATCACCAACGGGGCTATGTCCATCAGTGGCGTGATCAACGCACACAACGGACTCGACCTAGCGCTTGGTGGAGCCTTAGACATTTTCATTGAACCTTACAATCAAGACCTTCTTGATTCGGCTGTGATTGAATTTGGTACCATGACCTCCAACGGTGATTTGCCGTTTACGGTGACCTTCACCGTAAGCGACACCACCGACCGGAACGAGTACACGGTGAACCTCAATGTGGTCGCCCTTGATGGTGGTATAGCTCACATGGCATCTGTTGCCTTTGTCACCGAATCTTCAACACTTGACGGAACCGCAGTTGCAGCAGATGCTACCGCCGTTGTATCCGGCAACACCAGCCAGCACGATGGGACAGAAGAAGCGGCTCAAGCGATTGCGAATGGTGAGGAAGTCGAGCAAGAAGACCAGACAAAGGATGAAGATGACAACGGCGATGACAGCGAGTCTCAATCATCAAACACAGGTCTGATTGTTGGCTCGACCATTGGAATTCTTGGTATCGCTGCTGGTATTGCGGTTGTGCTTATGCGCCGTCGTGATGGTGAAGGTAAACATTTCAACCAAACACAATGGGATGAGGTACCTGCACAATCAATACCCGCTCAAACAGGCGTGGCGCCCATGCCAGATTATGCAACAGTGCAACAACCAGTTCAGCCAGCACAACCACTTCAACACGTGCAGCAGAACCAGCCAGCGCAAGTTACCTCCCAAATTGCTCCAGTACAGCCTGCAGCAGTTCCTGCACAGGCACCTGTGGCTACCGCACCACCACCGCCTGTTGCCACAGCACCTCCCCCGCCTGCTCAGCCAACAACCGTTGCTGATTACACTGGTTTGCCACCAGGTGGCTCTTATGATCAGTCAACCGGACAAACTGTCTACATTCAAGCAGATGGAGTGCGATGGCAAATGATGGGCGATGGAAGTTTCAATCGATTGTGATTGTTTCCTCGACTTTGAACATCATCAATGTCAAGGCTGACGTCAGTGATAGGAATTTAGGCACATTCTCCCCACTCTATTCCCTCTGTAGGGTGTATCGAGGGTACCGTTATTATTGATGGTTATACGAAGGGGGCTCCTTTGCATTGGAAACTGCTCAACCCTTATTCTGTAGCAGTTTTTGGAACTATCATGGTCGAAATCCTTTGTCCACATTGTGATGAGGAAATCGGATTAGATAACGATGCTATTGGTGAATTTAGTTGTCCGCATTGTGATGAAGATTTTACCTGGGGTGGGGTGTCAGGTGATGACACATCAACAGATATTTACAATTCGAAAAGTTTCTGGATTGGGTTTGGGTCCCCCAATCTTTTCATTATCCTTGCATGGGGCTCAGCGATATTAATTCATGAATATAAAATTCGATTTAATTTTTTGGGGATTTTTGATTCAGGTCATGCTATTGGGTTATTGCACATAGTGTCATTTTTATCTTGGATATCGATTTTGATTTATGGTATTCGTAGCAAAAACAAAGCAATGTGGAAGGGATCTCTGGTAGGGCTGGCTGCTGCTCCTGCTTTTTTGGTTTTAGGAATTGTGTGGTACGCTGTAGCAACAGATTGGTCGATGGCTAGAACAATCTGATTGTATGCTCAGAGGTTGTATCCGATAACCCTTCGAAATCATATGAGAATACGAAGGGCTTGCAGTGGGTCGCTGCTAACGCCATTATCGCAGTATTGATGTTGCTTCTGCTCCTCCTCGGGCTTTGATTGGCATCTAACGCCAACCGACGCCTAATTCAGTGCCTTTCAGACAGGAACAGAGGATTATCAGAGGACGTATGACTCAAATGCGAATTCTTCCATTGGGTAGCAATGGGTCCTCTGAGTGCTCACATTGAGCGAATGAATCTTGAGTTCGTCCTCAATTTCCACAGCCGCAGCCACGTGTTTGGCAAGAAGGGTCATCAGCCTTAGCAGCGACCTCTTGGGTAACTTCTTCTGTGACGGCTTTCTTAGGTTGACGGCGAAGTATATTTGGCAGTCGAACTTTCCTCTGATTCTGAGAAGTGCGTCGGTTCATGTTTTTCCCACAGTGGTGTAGATAATAACCGTTATTGAATCGTTAATAATCAGAACTTTCGGTTCTAATAACTCGACAAGCCCAAACGAGGGAAGAGATTCTATTCCAAAAAATTTAAATACGAAACCCAAAAGGCCTTATATAGATTCACTAGTTTAGTGGGTTGGAGTGAAACATATGGATGATCAGCAAGTAGAAGATATTGTCAAGTGCAGCGACTGCGGAAGTCGTTCACTATCGAGAGACGAAACACGTGGCGAAGTTGTTTGCGCCGACTGTGGATTGGTGTTGGAAGACAACGTCATCGACCAAGGTGCAGAATGGCGTGTCTTTTCACCCGAGCAAGGCGACCAGCGTGCCCGTACTGGTGCACCAATGACCGTTATGCTCCACGACAAAGGTCTCTCAACGGACATCGATTGGCAGAACAAGGATTACTCTGGAAAGACCATCAATTCCCGATACCGTTCTCAATTCTACCGTATGCGAAAGTGGCAGAAGCGAAGCAGAGTCAGCAACGCTACAGAGCGCAACTTGGCTATGGCTCTTGCAGAATTGGACCGAATGGCAAGCCGTCTTGAACTTCCGAAATCCGTTCGTGAGGCTGCGGCTGTTAACTACAAGAAAGCAGTTGACAAGCGTTTGATTCGAGGCCGTTCTATTGAAGGGGTTGCAGCAGCATCGCTTTACGCAGCTTGCCGACAATGTGGAGTCCCACGAACACTCGATGAGATTGGACAGGCATCTCGTACTGGCCGAAAAGAAATTGGCCGAACATACCGATTCATGGTCCGAGAACTCAAGATGAAAATCATGCCAACAGGACCTGAAGATTACATTTCCCGATTCTGTTCAGGACTTGGTTTGGATGCAGAAGTTGAAGCCAAAGCATACGAACTCATCAAGGCCGCTCAAGAGAAGGAATTGACCAGTGGTCGAGGACCGACAGGAATTGCAGCATCCATTATTTACATCGCATCAGTTTTGTGTGGAAAGCGCAGAACTCAACGTGAAGTTGCTGAAGTTGCTGGAGTTACAGAGGTCACCATCCGTAACCGATACAAAGAACTCATTCAAAATCTCAACATTGAGCTTGACATTTGAGGATTGCATCCTTTGGAACCGTGTTAGGAGGGGCTGTGCGTGAGCAAGATTCGGAAGAACATTTCAAACGAAGCGTTTGAACTTGTAGCAACCGGTTTGGTTGAAGCACTGGAACGGGGCACCATCGCTTGGCCTCTTCCTTCTCCGCCAATGAGCGACCCAGACTTCCCGGCTATTGCTCCAACATCACCTCACGTGTTGTTTGAACAAGGTCTTGGAATCCTCAACGTTGACCGTGGCATGTTTGACCGTCATCTTAATTCCGTAGTCGACCTGATCGTACCTCACAGAATGAACCTCAGTGATGATCCTTTCGAGATTCACGAGCGGTGGCTAAAACGTCGTATGAGCGAAGTATCAAACCGTCTTTTGTTTTGCATCGCTACCGACTGGCTGGCTCAAGCGTTTGACCCGCATGCACCTAATACGGATCGCTGGTGGCTTAGTATCGCTTTGCTCAACGGGCTTTCAACGGTACCTCACGGCCAACCTGTTCACCAAGGGTACCACCTCGTAGAATCCATCGCACTCGCCGAGCGCCCAGGGACATGGCATACCCAGCCCGACGCTGGACCGCAGCACATGGATTGGAATCCTACCGCAGTTGTCCCGCGAATGTCGACGGTCGTCGTGGCTCACACACAAGGTGTTGAGGCGGCAGTTTGGCTTCTTGAACGTCTGGAAAACAGCGATTCCCCACGCCGCCTGCTTTTGATGCAATGGATTCGGCTGCTGATGGAACGAAAACCCCTGATTGAACCGTTAGGCCTCAAAGAAATTCTACTGAGGCGGGCAGCAGATGAAGACCCTGAAATCGCAGCCCAAGTAACGCTTTGTCTTGCAAAATCCGTTGAAGCCGACCGCGACTTTGGACTTGAACTCACCCAACGACTTCATGCTAGAGATGAGCCATTGGTTCAGCGCGGTTTAGCCGACGTGTTAACCCGATTATTCCGCCGACTTGGTGAAGACGCCATCCCCTTTCTCAATGACATGCTCGACTCCGAAGACGAGAGTGTATTGGCCGCAGCAAGTGCAACTGTTGGAGATTTGAAGTATCTTGACAAGGCACAATGGGCAGACCGTTTAGCATCACTTGCACACCACCCATTGGCTGTTGTTCGAAGGAATCTCGTTCCAAACCTTCGGGAGTACATCGAGTATGACTCGACCGATGCCCGGGGACTTCTTCACCAACTCTGGTGTGACGGTGACGAAGTCGTCCGAACCCGACTACGAGAACTACTCATCCGTATGGAAGAGGTTGACTCCGAACAATTTGCGCAGCGAATAACAGGACTTCACGAGCAAAACGCCGACCTTGAACCGCTTTGGGAAATCCTCACTCTCCGTCGCTCAGAGCGTTGCGAATCATGGAAGACATGGTTGTCCGAAGGCGGCTCACATCCAACCACAATACAGAAGCCTCTTCCCCAGTCAACATTGGAAGAACCTGGAGAGCTCCCCGAATTAGAGGATGCACTTGATTTCCTTGACCAAGAACTTGGCTTCCTTGACTGATTACTCTTCTTCATCAAGAGCAAGAGGTCCTTTGGTAATTGACCAAACATAACATCCGTTAAACAGCGCAAGTGACCCTATTAGGGCAAGAATCAATCCAGCTGGCTCTGGAGCAACACCATCCGCATCAAATAACGAGAGCAAGCGAGTCATGACCAGACAAGCCAGGCCGAAAACAACGACTGACAACCATGTGTCTTCGGGATTTTTCCATCTGTTAACAGTCGGCGCAATCCCAAATCGGCCAAATGTGCGCTCATACCAAGCAAGATACAAACAGGAAAGACCCGCTAATCCGAGAACACCGCGGCTAAATGATGCGGAATCCCACGGCCCTAGAGGTGCAACATCGAAGAAGGTCTGTACCACAAGTACCGCTCCTGCCACCGTGAGGGAAATCGAGACGGTTTTTGCCTCCATGCTTCCTGCGTGGTGGGCCACGCTTGAAAGCCTGTGCCTTTGTCGCAGTACTATGCAGCAAGTTCGTGACGCCGTGATTGTAGCTGGGGGATTAGGCACTCGGATGTTCCCAGTAAGTGCAATTCAACCCAAGGAAACGCTCCCACTTATTGATGTCCCATTGCTCACACATTTGGTTATGGAAGCCAAGAATGCTGGAGCAACTCGTCTTCACATCATCCTCTCTCCTCGGAAAAACCTCGGAGATTTTCTTGCCGATCGTTCTGACCTAGCATCAATGAGGCCCGAACTTGATGAAACTCTCTTCAACATCACGAAAGACATTGAGGTGTTCACTCACATTCAGCATGAAGCCAAGGGCATTGGAAATGCACTACAGTGTGCTCTTCATGCTATTGAAGGGCCCATGCTGGTTTTGCTTGGGGATAATGTTCTCATGGACATCCACAGCCCAACAACGGCGTTCGCCCCCTCTACTGCTTCCCAGCAGTTGGTTGAACAATTCAATCAGCACGGTCAAGCCACCGTTGGATTGATGGAAGTTCCAGAAGACCAAGTGAGTCTCTATGGGATTGTTTCCATGACTGAGAACACCATCACTGGAATGGTTGAGAAACCGCCTCTAGCTACAGCACCAAGTCGTATGGCATTGTGCGGCCGATACGTATTTCCAGGCACAACCCAAGCCCTGTTGGAAGAGTATTCGTATGAACGGTGTGGGGATTTACAAACCATTGCCTTACAAGAGCATTGGATGAATGAAGGAACCCTCCATGGCGTTCTTCTGGATAAAATGCAATGGTATGATTCAGGCTCACCACTTTCGTGGCTTAAGGCCCAAGTTGACCACGCACTACGCCGGCCGGAATATTCGGAAGCTCTGCTCAACTGGCTTCAAGAGCGTTTGAACGATTAACGCTGCCCAGGCTTCCAAAAGGTGAGTGGCTCGGGTTGATCGCCCTGTGCTCTGCGCAGAGCGAGATGGTCAGCACGTTCGTTCCAACGGTGACCTCGGTGTGCTTTCACATGCGACCATGTTAGCGGCCGCAAACCTGCAACTTCTCTCCAAAGCAATTGCACTTGGCGAACCAATTCTTTGTTGGCCTTTGCTTTCCATGCTCCACTAGCAAGGTTGCCTGCATATTGGGAATCAGCACGAATCACAGCGGACTCTTCGCCCCCCTCTACGAGAAGCCAACGGAGAGCTGCTGCGAACCCACACAACTCTGCTGTGTTGTTTGAGCCTACTTCAGCCCCAATGAAACCGTCACCTTCGGGGTCAGTGATTACTCGTCCTGAGGTCTCTTCAACAATTTCACCGGTCCCCCGACCTAACCCGGAGTCGCCTTTGACAGCCACTAAGGCCCAGGCTGCAGGTGTTTGTGCGTCGACATTTTGATTCCCAAGACAAGAGCCATCAACATAGAGGCTCCAGAAGGGAGATGTGCTCAAACGGCTCACTCGCCGATTTCAGCCTTGTAACCAGCAGCGTCCATGAGTTCGGAAACGCCTTCCGGGTTGTCGAGTGTCATTTTGACAATCCAACCCTCGCCATAGGGAGAGGTATTCATCAATTCAGGAGTGTCATCTAGGTCCATATTGACCGCTGTTATGGTTCCAGATAGAGGTGCGAAAATCGGAGATGCAGATTTGACTGATTCCACCACAGCGAATTCGCCCATGACGCCCATGACATCACCTTCAGCAGGGAGTTCAATGTAGACAATATCAGTAAGCATTTCTTGAGCGTGGTCGGTAATTCCAATGGTGACGGTGTTTCCTTCAAGTTTCAACCATTCGTGTTCTTTGGTGTAGTACAAGTCTTCTGGGATTTCACTCATAGTGCTGCCTCAGTTTGCTGATGAGGAGGTCCCTCATGAATGCACCGATTTTCGGCTTCTTTATTCTTCTTCATTCAATTCGCTGGTCAAAACCTTGGCTTCAAGTTCAGCCCAGGCATTGTTAACATCTTCAGACCGTTGTACATCCTCGATATCATCCTTCACCCGGGCAGCCATTACTTCATCGGTTTCATTGGAAAATTGTGATGCAAGAGGGCCTTTTCCATTAGAAAGTTGCCAACCAAGGACCAAGCACACCAAAGCAACAATTGCAAAACCATGGATTGCGTTGATTGAATCCAACGATGAACGTTGATCTTGCATAGCAAAACCAACGCCGAGGAGCAACCCCATGCCAGTCCCCATGAGGAGTCGGGAAACTGCAACTGCAGGAGGGTGCATGAACGTTCCAAGAACTTCTTACGGATGAATCAACCGATGAGCCTGATATGCTCAGTAGGTTTCTCGCATCAACTTGTGAATCTTATACGGCAATAATGCCCGATTAACCGGAGTGACCTCGAGTATACGACCGTCGTCACGACGACGAATGTCTTGCAAGAGTGGGTGACGGCTCTTCTTGTGAAGGGTTAGTAAGGTAGGCATATCCACTTCTAGAGCACTGCGCACCGCGCTAACGAAAGCCTCTGATTCAACTGAGAACTTACCAATTTCGTCGATGACGAGGACCTCACAGTTATGCTGGGCGTAATCAATCGCTGGAATGGCCACCCTGTTCAATTCTTCAATATCTATGCCGTATCCAAGAACCCGTAGGCGAGAATCAATGCTCTTGTGCGCTATGATGCCCTCTTCTCCCGTAACAACATCAATGATTTTGTATCCTAGCCGTTCTCCGTTTTCGAGGAGTGGTTCGGTTCGAAGACCGCCCAATATTGGCTTTTCAACGGTACCTCCACGCATTTTTATTTCTCGCGTGCGCTCATCTACGAGCATTTTGAGAACTTTTTCCATTACTGCGGACTTTCCACTACGAGGCAAGCCAGTGATTCCGATTTTTGGATGAATGCCCATTGAATTGCGTCCTCCGAAAAGTCGTACAACCTTTTCCAACGGGTTATGTGATATAAAATCTAGGGCTACCAAGGTGCG
>JABJFP010000222.1 GCA_018662715.1 Methanobacteriota archaeon
TCTGGAGTCGGCATCTCGCTGCTTAAGGCAAGAAGGATAGAAGGAAGATTTGGTATGACTGCTATCGTATAGGCGAGCAAAAGAGGGGCTAAAAAGAGCCATTCATTGCTCATCATTTGTTTCGTACGTTCGTGTTGAGGTGCAAACCACATCATCAACCAAAACGGAAGTATATACAAGCTGGAGAACCAAAACAGCACATCGATTGTCGTCGTCATTGAATCCCTTCTTGTTGGGTCATGATGTTCAATGCTTCCTCTAAAACAGAGGTGTTGGCCCAATATTTGCTGGATGTCCATGCTATGCCGCCCTCGCTGTCAATGACTTGCAGGGTGGGCGTTACCGGTTCCCCAAAGGCAGTGAACAAACCGACGTCTGTCATGCGACCTGTTTCTCGGTCGATTACCGTGGTTGAAGCATCAGGGACAAGAACTGGCCATGGAGCATAATGCTCACTTGAATTGCTACCATAGCGGCGTTCCATATCTTCACTCGTCTCAAACTCAGGGTAACGATGTACGGAGATAATCGTGGTCGTGTTTGAGATGTTTCCGGCGTTAAGTTCGCTTCGTATGAGATCGGTCCAATCATGGCAGCCACTGCAACCTGATGCGACCCAAAGCATGAGAATAGGTCCGTCGAAACTGTTACGTAAATCGTGCTGGCTTCCCAAGTCTTCTACTCGGTCCAATGTTGGAGCGCTGAACGATATTTTTGAGGGAATGGGAGTGGATTCTGTAGACTCATTAGACTCCATTGCATCCATTTCCAAGGGTGCCGTACAACCCGCAAGAACAAGAATGCTAATCACACACAAGACAAGGACTACGATGTTCTTCATGGTTCCAATTTAGTCCTTGACTATTTGAAGCGGTGTTCTCACCAAGGAAACATAAGTACCCAATAGATACCATCCCAAAAGGTACATTGAATCGAGAGCATGACTGAACCGATGACAACACGGTTGGCATGCGGTAGAGTCTCACGGGAAGACCAAGCAAGGACTCCAAATCCAACAGAGGCAATACCTGCCGTCACCAAAAGACCGATCGTAACTACTGTCAACAAGAGGCTTGGCCCTTCGAGGTGCATACGAGTTGCATCTATCCAGAGCATGGACGGAATGAGAAACGCTGCGTAGAGAAGGAGCAATCTCTGTGTTCCTTTTCCGTCTGGTTCACGCCCTGGCCATTGTAGCGTTGCCACTTCATCTTCGCTCCATCCGAAGAAAAACTGGTACCACATCAGCAGGTATCCCACCGCTGCAACAAACATCCACGGTACAATGAACTGCTGCATTGATGAAGACACTCCCCCCCAGTAATCAAGAGGGTCATTTACCGCATTAACGCCACGGATGTAGGAAAGTAGGATCAACGGACCCGTGAAAAAGGAAAACCAAAACACAGTCTTTCTGTTCATTCTTCACTTCCTCCGTGATTTTTTGCAGAAAGGGCAGCTGTTCGTCGAAGGAAGGGGCTGTAGAGAGCCGGGAGGATAAGCAAACTCGAAAGCAAAGCAAGCGTGATGGCGACCACGAAAGCTTGTCCGAACAAGCGCAGAGGTAGCAGTGCAGACAAATTCAGTACTGCAAATCCTCCTGCAGTAGTCAATGCAGCCCCACCCATGGCGCGCCCTGTTGTGGCGGTTGAACGAGCAACCCATTCATGTGGGGTGCCAAACGGTGAATGTTCCGCCTCTTCTTCTAACCGAGTCGTGAAGTGAACGGCATAATCAACACCAAGACCGAGGGATAACGCTCCGATGGTTACGGTTTGGGAATTGATATTGTAGCCGGTATAGCCCATCAATCCGTACACCCAAACAACGACCATCATCAATGGAATCCAAGAAACAAAACCTCGTTGCATACCTTCTTTGAGGTTATTCTGATTCCGAGCAGTGTGAATTCCGGTCAACATGAGAAGAATGACTACTGCAACGATTGCTGTGGATTGAATTGAAGCATTGGCTACATCAGAAGTGGTTTGTGCATTGATGAGGCTACGTCCGCTCAGGCGCAACGTGAAACTTTCGTCAATGTCGTCCGACATGACAACGATGGCTGCTTCCATTCGGTCAGCAAAGGCTACGGTTGCAGCCCAGTCCAAGGTTTCTGCTTGGAACGAAATGACGGTTTGGTCACCATCGCGTGCGAGAAGACTCTTTGTCATTTCAATGCCAGTTGTATTTTCTAACGCCCAAGTTTCGAGAGCCTGCCATGCATTATCGCTTCCATCATCAATTGATGTGAGCAGTTCATCAAGGCCGCTATCTTGTAATCTGGCTTGCTCAAGAACGTCCCATAACCCGTTGGGGACGCCGTTAACATCCGGATTAGTACTGAGGTCTGCAGAAGCGACCTGCCAGGCATTTCTACCCGACTCCGACATGATGTCACCGTCAAGAACGATGTAGAGCGGTGAACGGCTTGTTCCGAATTCATCACTAATTAGAAGGAAATCCCCCACTACAGGAACTGAAGTATCGAGTTGGTCCCGTTGTTCAAAAGCCACTTCCAGTTGTTGGAATCCAAAGAACATCGGTACGAGCAGCAATACGGCGATCACACCGACTAACTTGGGCCGTTGGGAAAGTGTTGCAATATTATTGCTAATGGGTCCAACCTTCACCTTACTGGCCTTGCTGAGCGGAAGACGCTTAGTAGGTAAGATAAGCATCAATGCCGGGAGTGCTGATATGCTCAAGAGATAGATGAAGAAGAGACCAATTGCGATGACGGTTCCAAACACTTGCAAAAATGCAAGGCTAGAAAGGCGGAATGATAGGAACCCAACAATGTCGGTAAAGATTGCAATCAGAAGTGCTATTGACGTGAGAATGGTTCCTTGACGAATTGCTTTTTGGCGAATGGCGAATTCAAAATCCTTTAGTGTTTCACGGCCCATAGGGTTTCGCTGTTCTTCATCATGCAGTTCCTCGCGAATCCGTATCACGACGTGTAAGCCGTAATCAACCCCAATTGCAAGCAGCAACACTGGTATGGAATTCATAGCAGCGTTGAACGTCATTGGAACACCAGCGAACTGTAGCCAGCCCGACAATCCATAGGTTGCGAGAATCGCAGTTACTGTAAGACTCAGAACATACATGGTTTCCCGCACACTGCGGAAGTTAAACCAGAGAATAATACCCAAAATAAGCATTGCAGCGCTGGTTAGGATACCGATTTCTTTGCCTACCGTGGCCGATGAGTTCTTAGCAAACTGAGCAAATGAAAAGGTACGCAGGTCCTCGTCTCCAGTGGATTCAACAAGAGTGCTCTCAAGGTTTTCTGCCCATTCGGTGAGGTCAGTTTGCACGTCATCAAGCACATCATATCCATAATCAGCGGGTTCACTGGTTACGACGAGAGTAACAAGAACAGGACCATCGCTTACCCAAGGTTCGGTTGAATCCTCACCTGGTAAGCAAGAAAGGATTGCTGCACGGAAGTCAACGCTTTGAAGCCCCATTAGCGGGCCAATTTGTCCTTGAATCGGTCCGATAACAGCCATAATTTGACCTATTTCAGCGGGCTCACGACCCACCGATGCGCTCTGCAATTGCCCTGTCAGTAATCCAAGTTCGTCAGAAAGGTTGGCCCCAGAATCAAGACGGGGAAGCCATTCGGCGGGATTTCCTGCATTCCAATCCGCAAGGCGTTGAGGGGTCACTGGCTCGACCAAGGGAATGTCAAAGGCAGCGTTGGATAAGTTGGAAAGGGCTGCTGTGAGGTTCTCTTGGCCTTGGGCGCTGAGAACTGCAACGATGGCTTCTTCAAGCGGCTCCAACCAGACTGAGGCTGATGATTCGTCTTGGAGCATCTGCCACTGCATAGCATTACTCGCTGGACCGTTATTTGCTTGAGTACCAAATAAGGGGAAATGGTAGGGTTGGAAATTAGTATCGTTCAGCATCGTTGCTTCAATGGCAGCAAGATGAGTCCATGTATCTCCGTTGAGGAGATCATTTTCCTCTATTTCATCAATGACACGTATGAAATCAATGTTTGAACGGTATTCATTTTCAACCTCGTTGAGAAGGTCTACACTCGGGTCATCGGGGAAGAAACCATCCTCACTGTTGTCAAATTGCAGATGCATTGCCCCCGATGCAAGCAAGAGAACTGCGAGCATGATGGCCCCAAAGGCTTTCTTTGGATGTTCGACACTTACTTCGGTTAACATCATGAAAGGATTTCGCATGTTTTTCGCACATCTTCTTTCCTTATAACCGCCTGTTTAGAACTCTCTGAAAATTGCTGAATTCCAAGTCGATGTCATGCTGTGGGTTGAAATATCCTGGACTGATTATGAGATTATGACCGACACAAAACTGTATTTTGGATACGGGTCAAATATGGACCGTGAGGATTGGGCGCGATGGTGTTCCGATCATGGTGCAAAAGCGGCGGGATTGATTGAAATCGGGCCTGCTTGGCTTCCGGATTACACTCTAAAGTTCCATTATTTCTCAAGTAAAAGAAAGTCAGGCGCCGCTGACGTAGTACCAGCAGGACGTGGTTCTGTGGCCCCTGGACTGTTGTTTGAGGTTGATGAAGAAACGCTCGCTGCGCTTGATGATAAAGAGGGCCTACCTTATGCTTACGAGCGAAAAAACGTAACGGTGATAGATGAAAACGGTGCATTGAAACAAGCAATCACGTATATCGTCCAAAAACATCGGTATTCGGGAGAATATGAACAACCTGACGCTTCTTATGTTGACCTGATACAACGTAATCTATTGCGTAATAAATTACCAATTGAGAATTTAAATTATGCAATTGAAGATATGCACGATAAAAAGTTCCTTGACTCCGTATTTGTTTACGGTACGCTACGCCGAGGTGAATCACGCTCAAACATCATGACAGAGGCTGCTGATGGGAGCATGGAACACGCCACAGTTGGCGGAACGCTCTACAATCATGGCATGTACCCCGGATTGCGAACACACGGCAATGGAACTGTGAGTGGAGAACTCTATCGCTGTCACGATATCGCTAACACACTGAAAAGGCTCGATGAAATCGAAGGATTCTCGGCGTATGATGGTCCAGAGGGGCTTTACCACCGAGCAGTAGTGAACGTCACGATAGGAAGCGAACAACGATGGGCATGGACATACATTACCAATCTTCCAACCCCGAAGGATTCTATCATCGAAAGCGGCAATTGGCTGGAACGTTGAAGTGATTACTCATCGAGTTCCAACAACACAGCACCCTGTGTCACTTGATCCCCTGCTTCAAAATGAACCGCAGTAACGACGCCATCCTTTGCGGCTACGATACGATGCTCCATCTTCATTGCTTCAAGGACCATGAGTGGCGTGCCTGATTGAACTTCTTCACCCGTTTTCACAAGGACCTCCAAGACTTTACCTGGCATGGGTGCAACCAAGCCCCCTTCATGTTGCGAAGAGGAAGAACCTGGCTCAATACGCTCCCAGCGATATGTCTGACCGCGAAGGTGTACCCACCAAACGTCACCAACTTTAGCCAAGTGAGCGTAGGCGACTCGTCCGTCGGAAAAATGAACCTTTAGCCGACCATCTCCAGTTTGCTCAAGTGAATGCCCTGCGAGAGCATAACCTGAATCTGTTCGGGTTAAGCTCACCTCAATTGGCCCGTCCGGAGAGGAAAACTGATGCTGCATCATGGATACCTCCGACTTAATGTTGAAAATGGACTTGGTAGGCCTTGTGATTCGCCATCCGAACGAGCAGTAAATGTCCGGTGAAGACCCATTGTCTCTCCTGCCGCTGCTGCAAGCAATGATGCATCTTCAAGAAGAGGAGCAGCGATTGGCTTCCATCCGTTGGGCCAATGGTCGTCGATGGTCGTCGTTGTGGTCGTCCCGTCAACGATGGGTTGAGCATCACATAGTTCTCTAAGGAAACGAACGTTAGTAGTGGTACCCAGAATCACGAAATCGTCCAACGCCCGACGCATGCGCTGAAGGGCTTCGTCACGAGATGGAGCCCAAACGATGAGTTTGGCAAGCATCGGGTCGTAGTTTGGCGTAACGTCGTCTCCCTCGCGAACACCGGTATCGAGACGAATCCCCGGGCCTTCTGGAGGCCTAAACACGGCAAGAGGTCCGATCGATGGTAGGAAGTTGTTAGCAGCATCTTCAGCATAAAGCCGAACCTCAATAGCGTGCCCTCGTATGTTCAAATCTCCACAGGACATGGGTTGGCCCGAAGCAATTCTCAACTGCTCACGCACGATATCAGTTCCAGTGACGAGTTCTGTTACTGGATGTTCTACCTGAATTCTCGTGTTCATCTCCAAAAAGAAAAACTCACCCGTGGGGGCCAACAAAAACTCAACCGTACCTGCCCCCTCGTACGAGACTGCTTGAGCTGCTTGAATCGCTGCTTGTCCCATTGATTCTCTTAGTTCAGGAGTCATGGTGGGTCCAGGGGACTCTTCAAACACCTTTTGATGGCGTCGTTGAACGCTGCATTCCCTTTCGCCAAGATGGATGGTTCGGCCGTGACGGTCTGCAAGAACCTGAATCTCAATATGCTTTGAGCCGTTAAGAAGACGTTCAATGTAAATTCGGCCATCGCCAAATGCAGCCAAGGCCTCACGGCGAGCTCCTTCTGCTGATTGAAGGAAGTCGGCAGGGTCGTAAACAGCCCGCATACCCTTTCCACCGCCTCCACTCGATGCCTTGAGAAGAAGTGGGTAACCAACACGTTCTGAAGCAGAAAGAAGGGCGTCCATTGCCTCGTTCTCGTCCTCGCTCTCAACTTCCTCGCCAGGGATTACGGGGACGCCCGCATTACGCATTGTTTGGCGAGCAGTCATTTTGTCTCCCATTTGTTCTATTGCTTCAGGTGAAGGTCCGATCCAGATGATACCTGATTGTTTTACGGAACGGGCAAATGGTGCTCGCTCCGACAAAAAGCCAAACCCTGGGTGGATTGCATCGGAACCTGTTGACAGGGCTGCTTGAATGATTTGCTCCTGGTCAAGATAGGTCGTTGCGATGGTATCTCCATTCAGTACGACGAGCTCATCGGCCATCTCCGTGAAGAGTGTTCCTTGGTCGTTTGGAGCGCAAACAGCCACGGTTTGAATTCCAGCTTCTCGACATGCACGCAGAATGCGGCATGCTATTTCACCTCGGTTGGCGACGAGAACTTTGGATATCATGGTCAATCCTCATTCAAGTTCTTCGGGCTTCCAGTTTGGTTGACGCTTGTCAAGGAATGAGGACAAGCCCTCCTGTCCTTCGTCTGAACCTCGCATCCTGCTGGTAAAGTCCAGAGTATAATTACGCAAATTGGCATCACTACCCGTCCAACGGTCAAAGTTCAGAGTCAATTCTTTGGCCAGTGTAATAGCACAGGGGCCGGTGGATAAGACCTCATTTGCAAGGGCGTCGATTGCAGCAGGCAGCTCGTCAATATTCTCTACCACCTGCTCAATAAATCCAGTTCGTAGTGCCTCATCTGCTCCGATTCGACTCGCCTGCATGGCTAAGCGGCGGAAGCAAGCAGAGCCGAGACGTCGGTAGACATAGGGACCGATTACAGCCGGTAGAATCCCAAGTTTGCCTTCAGAAAGCGCAATTTTAACATTCGCAGTGGCGATGACATGGTCAAGACAAGCAACAAGACCTGCCCCCCCGCCAAGTGCAACGCCTTGAACGGCTCCAATTGTAAAGCATGGATGAGCCCATAGCCCATTGAACAAGCGATCCAATCGCTCTGAGTCTATTCGGTTCTCTTCTGCGGTATTTGCTCCTGCATCTCGCATCATGTTGATGTCTGCACCTGCGCAGAAATGGCGTCCAGCACCGGACAGAACCATGATGCGTAAGAAAGGGATTCCATTGGAATCATGCAGTTCTCCTTGGCGGCCTACACTTCGCTCGGCAGTCCAATCAAACAGGGTGCAAAGTTCTGTTATGAGTTGAACGTTGAGGGCATTGAATTTTTCCTCACGGTTGAGTTTTAGATGGCAAATTGCGTCATTGATTTCAATTGACACCAATTCGGTTTCAGGGGGTTGTTCCATAGAAATCATGTGAAATTCTCCAATTGCATTTTTAAATATTATATTGAAAACTTACATCCTGAAAATTCCATATCGGTTGTCAGGCAAAGGTGCGTTACGGGCTGAAGCCAAACAGAGCCCGAGCACATCCCGAGTATCTCTTGGATCAATGATGCCGTCATCCCACAGACGTGCAGTGGAATAATACGGACTGCCTTCTGTTTCGTATTTGTCAAGAATTGGTTGACGGAATGCTTGGAGTTCGTCACCCTCGAGTGGGGGTAATCCCTCCCGTTGCCTTTGGTCTTGTTTGACAGTTGCAAGCACGTCCGCTGCTTGAGGCCCGCCCATTACTGAAATTCGGCTGTTGGGCCACATGAAAAGGAATCGTGGGTCGTAAGCCCGACCGCACATACCGTAGTTTCCCGCACCGTGTGAGCCGCCGATGATGACAGTGAACTTGGGGACGTTCACGCAGGATACCGCAGTAACGAGTTTAGCCCCATCTTTTGCAATACCTCCGGCTTCATATGCTTGACCAACCATGAAACCCGTGATGTTCTGAAGGAAGATGAGAGGGATGCCTCGTTGCCCGCATAATTCAACAAAATGCGCCCCTTTGAGAGAGGATTCGGAAAAGAGAATACCATTGTTAGCAACAATACCAACCTTATGGCCGTGAATGTGAGCAAATCCACAAACGAGTGTTGTTCCGTATCGTGCCTTGAATTCATGGAACCGAGACCCGTCAACAATACGGGCGATGAGTTCACGGATGTCCACTGGAGTTCGATTGTCCGAGGGGATTAAACCGAGAAGGTCCTCAACATCGTGGGCTGGTTCTTCAGGCTCGCTGCTGGCTGCAGGTGCAAGGTTTCGTGGACCAAGGTTTTCCACAACATTACGAACCATTCGTAAGGCTTCATCCTCATCCTCGGCAAAGTGGTCAGCAACCCCAGATTGAACAGTGTGAACTTCCGCACCCCCCAGGTCTTCTGCAGTGACTTCTTCCCCGGTAGCAGCTTTGACGAGAGGAGGCCCAGCAAGGAAAATAGTGCCGTTTCCCTTGACGATAATGGACTCATCCGACATGGCAGGGACGTAGGCCCCTCCTGCGGTACACGAACCCAGAACTGCAGCAACCTGAGGAATTCCATCCCCGGACATGCGGGCTTGGTTACGGAAGATACGTCCAAAATGGCCGATATCAGGGAACACCTCATCTTGCATGGGCAAAAAAGCACCACCAGAGTCAACGAGATAGATGCATGGCAGGTTATTCTCATGTGCAACTGTTTGGGCACGAATGTGTTTCTTTACGGTCATTGGATAATATGACCCGCCCTTGACGGTTGCATCGTTGGCGACGAAGAGACATTCGCGACCGTGAACCATTCCGATGCCCGTTACGATGCCTGCAGAGTGGGCTCTACCGTCGTAAAGTTCGTGCGCAGCAAGCGGAGAAAGTTCCAAAAAAGCAGTCCCTGGGTCAATGATGCGTTCAATGCGCTCCCGTGGCAAATGCTTACCGCGTGAACGGTGGCGTTCCACGTATTTTCCCCCGCCGCCGTTAGAAGCGGTAGCAAGGCGTTCACGCAATTGGGCAATCAACGCTTCATTGTGCTCCTTGCGTTCAGAAAATTCAGGGTCTGCACGATTCACCCGACTTGGTAAACGGTCCATCTCAACGCCTCAATTTCACCCAAGGGTGTGTCGCATTTAATTGCATGGAATCCAATTGAAGCAGAGATAATGCTCTGGGTTCAAACCCCGAGCATCAATCTACCAATGTCACGAAGACCAGGAGCCAGACCAACAATCAACACTGCAAGGACGATTAACAGCCGGAAATGTTGCTGGCGATGTTCAACTCGCATTTGAACAAAAAGCCAAACGATAAGACCGACCAATATGCCTTTGATGATAGCGAAGAACCAGGCGCCCTCGCCCCATGAAATACCAATTATCTCGTTAATTCGCCCGCCGAATTGAATTACAGCGTCACTAACTGGGTGCTTTTCCCCATAGCCAAAGAAATCGATTCCCATCATCGTTGCAAAACCATCAGCCAATTGTCCAAAGACCATTCCGAGAACCATTGGATGGGCGAGCAACGCTTTGTTGGAAAGGAATTCGACCGGATGAGATGCCCACTTTTCCGGTTGATCTTCCCATTCTTTGAGGCCGATACCTTGTGGAAGAACTCCTGCAGTATAGCCAGTTAACTTGAGTTGGTGAGCGTCTTCTTTTCCTGCACGGTACATGAACCAGCAAATCACCGCAGGTAGCCCCAAGACGATGAAAACCGGCCACAGTGTGACATCATTAGAAACTCGGCCGCTCTCCTGGGCCCATGGTGTGGACATGAACTGCCCCCAATGACCGAGCCCTAGGACAATTGCACCAACTGCAAACGACAACATACCCCGAGTGATTGCTTCCCAGCCGCGTGTTTTTGTGATTGTAAACCACATGAGCACGCAGGCAGCAATCAATCCAACAAGCGCGATTGAAAAGGAAGATTCAGGATGTTCAATGTATGCAGGTCGGTAAAGCCAATACCACTGCAGCATCAGTGCTCCAAAGAGGAATCCAAGGATGAGTGTTGATTGACGCTCTTCAGCCTCATCGGTATGAACCCCATTCCATGCTCGACCCAACAAATGACTGATAATTGCAATTCCAACTAACCATCCCGCCAAGTGAAGATGAATGAGCGGGGAAATGAAAAGAACGTCTTGCGATGATGAAAAGAAGTCTGCATCTTCAAGAACACGCATTACCGGTGCAAGGCAGACCCAAGCAATGAGGGCTAATGTCATCTTATCGTCACTTGGAAGGTTCCACTTTCGGAACAATGCTTGCAACAAGACTACTGAAGAAAGCATGCTCAGAGTGTAAATGGCCGTGTTTTGGGGAGTATATCCCGCATCTCCAGCAACACCTGCATCTTTGACTACAGGGTCCCAAATAATTGGCTTGAGGGTTTCAGTCCACACCGTATCAAAAGCAAGAATGAGTCCAGCCATGGCTACAAGACCAATGCCAATTGCACCCCAAATGACAACTTTCTCACC
Source organism: Methanobacteriota archaeon (assembly GCA_018662715.1). Taxonomy (GTDB): domain Archaea; phylum Thermoplasmatota; class Poseidoniia; order Poseidoniales; family Poseidoniaceae; genus Poseidonia. Next base: position 11,095 of record JABJFP010000222.1, read on the forward strand.
CTTGGAGTATTCATCATCGGGAAGTGGAGTATCCCACTCAACACCTTCGTTTTGGTCATCATCAATATCCATAGATAGACCTCTGTAGTTGAGGGGGAATGGTACCCCCCTATCGTTGTAACTCTAAGGAGAACGGTTTAGCACTCATTCTTCTTCTTGAGAAGAGAGGCGGTCAATCAGGTCTGCTTTCTTTCCACCAACTGGAAGTCCTGCAGCCTTGAGACGTTCTTTGAGGTCAGCAACAGAGAGCTTGGACAAGTCCTCGTCCTCATCTTGGTCGTCATCGTCTTCAACACCAAATCCACGAGGCTCGTGGACCTCGATGAAGGAGACCTTACCGCATTCAACTGCATCACGGATGATGGTGACCAATCGGAATTTGAGCATGGCTGCATTGGTATCAAACAACATTGTTTGAGGGATGACGATGTTCAAGTCGTCTCCGTCAAAAGAAACCTTGAATTCGCTGTGGCCGGTATTTGCTTCGAGAAGTGCATTGACTTGGTCTTCTTTGCCTTCAACGACCTTGACGATCTTGAAGGTATACTTGAGCGTCTTACCAGCCATTGGGTGGTTGTAATCGATACGGGCACGTCCAGCAGCAAGGTACGACAAGTATCCTTGACGGTTGTTGATGTTGACTGGGGCGCCGATGTAGAGTGAATTTGGGTCCTGAACCGCACGGATGAGTTTGTCGATACTGATTGTTTCGATTTGCGTGCTGTCTTTCTCTCCGTATGCCTCAGCAGGAGCAATGACGACTTCAATTTCCTTGTTTGCCTTTGCTTCTCCCAATGCGGCTTCAAAACCAGGGATGAGTTGACCGCCACCGACGACACAGACCATTGGCTGGTAAGTTCGGCTTTCTTGGTGTGATTCGTGCTCTTTTGCAACTTCTTCACGAGTGGTTTCGATGAGTTCACCGGTTTCACCGTTATACAATTCATAATCAACGTGGACAATTGTTCCTTCTTCCATGGTAATGCCTCCAAAGGGGATGTTTCGGCGACCGACCCCCCCTTCATAATTCCATTGGAAGAATTCATTCTTCTTCTGAAGGGATTAATTCGTCTTGATTGGAAGGCAGTGAACCGTTTTTGCCCTGTGAAAGAGCGACCAATGTCATGCCGCCTATCATCAGGCCCCAGCCCGCCCAAACGGCATGGGAATGAGGAAGAACGTAGATGGTTACACGGACCAACTCTACTGAA
>JABJFP010000223.1 GCA_018662715.1 Methanobacteriota archaeon
CCCTGCGCAAGGAGCAGCCTCGCTCAAGCGAGTGTTAGACGTTTCAGTCCCTCTTGAAGGCCTAGGCATGGATACCGTGCTTGACGACCTGGATACCTTCATCGCAAACAGCGTGAAAACACACAGGGCAGAATTCATGAATCCGCTTTGGGGTGGATTGTCGTTACCTGCCCTTGCAGGTGAAATTATAGCGGCCGCTACAAACAATTCAATGTACACGTTTGAACTATCACCCATCGCCACCCTCATCGAGCAAACTGTTCTGAAAAGAATGTGCGAGATTGTGGGCTTCCCTGATGGATTTGGAACCCTAACGACAGGGGGTTCTAACGGGAATATGATCGGTATGCTTTGCGCTCGGGAACATTCGATTCCAGGTTCAACCAAAACTGGCTTTGATGGAAGTAAGATGGTTGCGTTCGTCTCTGCTGAATATCACTATTCTGTACTAATGGCGGCAAATGTAATTGGAATTGGCCATCAGAATGTGGTTGAGGTACGTTGCGATGAAGACGGTCGAATGCGACCTGAAAGCCTGAGAGAAGAAATAGAATTCACAATCAAAGAAGGACGCACACCGTTTTGTGTTGTTGCAACCTCAGGGACCACTGTTAGAGGTGCATTTGACCCGCTCAGCGAAATTGCAGACATTGCCCATGAACACAATCTATGGTTCCATGTAGACGCAGCCTGGGGCGGAACCTGCATGTTTTCCCCCACTCATCGCACCCTCATGGATGGAATCCAAAAGGCAGACAGTATCTGTTGGGACGCTCACAAAATGATGGGCTTGCCTTTGATCTGTAGTACCTTCCTCATCAAGAAGCCTCAAGTTCTCCGGACCTTGTGTGGCCATGCTAATGTTGCTCACTATCTCTTTTTGGATGATGCTGAGTATGATGACTTGGGGCGCTATTCACTTCAATGCGCCAGGCGTAACGATGCACTCAAATTGTGGCTTGAATGGAGAGTACGTGGAGATGCTGGTTGGTCGAAGATGGTAGACGGGTACATGGACCTTGCAGCACACCTTGAATCTTCAGTCAGGGCTCACCCTTCCTTGGAACTTATGTCCTCTCGTATGTGGACGAATGTCTGCTTTAGATATGCTCCATCAGACACGGACATGGACCTTAACGAACTCAATGGAGAACTAAGAAATCGCCTGATTCAAGAAGGTCAGTTTATGGTGAGCCGGAGCAATATTGGTGACGATGTTATTCTTCGCCCAGTCATTTCAAATCAAAATGTAACCACTGATCGTCTTGATAGATTGGTTGCGGCAATTCTACGACACGGAGATGAAATCCTGCGTGGTTTGCCCTCAATGAATTGATGGAATACTGAACCGATGTTTATTTGTCGGGCCGTTTTCCGAAGTCCATGAGCGACCAGCCACCTGTAAGGACCGCCCTCTTTGATGAACACCTCGCACTTGACGCTAACATGGTTGACTTCCATGGTTTTGAACTACCAATTTGGTATTCCAACATTAAAGAAGAGCACCTTGAAACCCGTCGCTCTGCAGGTTTATTTGATGTGTCACACATGGGTTCATTCAGATTCAAAGGAGACCATGTGCGTGAATGGCTTGAGGGTTTGGCTACGCAACGTGTAACTGCTATAACGCCCACACGATGTGCTTACACTCACTTTCTCGATGAGAACGGCCACCTGATTGACGACATGATTTTTGCAGTTGTAAATGAGACTGAACTTCTTGGAGTTCCAAACGCTTCAATGATCGATGTGATGTGGAATTGGTTCTCAAAACACCTCCCTGAAGATGGTTCGGTAGTTTTGGAGAATCTTTCCGATGAAATGTCAATTCTGGCCCTTCAGGGTCCAAAAGCGAGAGAAATATTCGCTTCTGTTATGGGTGACGACCAACATGCGGCTCGGTTCAAATGGCGAGAATTAACTGAGAATCCATTAGGAATTTCAGGCTGGATTCAAGGTACTGGTTATACCGGCGAGGCGGGATATGAAATTTTTATTCCAAACGAAGATGCACCGGTGCTTTGGAGGGCACTGATCGCATCAGGCGCAACACCGGTCGGACTCGGAGCCCGGGATACTTTGAGGCTGGAGAAAGGTTTTCTCCTCTCGGGTGTGGATTTCTGCTGGCCTCCGCTTAGCGAAGAGGCTGATTCCTCCTTCCTTGCTAGAGATTCATGGGAGACAAACGTCCCATTTGGCTTGGATCTTGAACATGAATTCATTGGACGCCACCGTGTAACAGGCCATTCTGAAGACGATGCCCGTTGGTGGGGTGTGCGGTATGTAGAGAAGGGTCCTCTTCCACGTCCAGGAAAAGAAGTCGTCCTTGATTCAGGTGAATCTGTGGGCCGACTTACATCTGGCGCTCCGGCTCCAAGCCTGGACAATCTTGGGATCGGTATCGGCTATTTGCATGGGGTCCAAGAAGGGGATGAAGTTCTCATCGTTGCGAGTCCACGCAAATCGGTTCGGGCCGTTGTTGTCCGCCCGCCGTTTTTCTAAAGTAGACTCAGAACTGGTTCCATCGCAGCCATCCATCGCAACTGTTCACGTTCGCCGGTATGGTTCAATTCAACGTTCATTCCTTTGGAGTTTAACAGGGCATTTTTCACTGAATCCAGGTTGCCCCACTCTGCACAGATACCCATTGTTTCCAACGTTGCTAATTCACCCATCAAACATCCATCGTTCACGACACTCGGTACTCCATGGGCAGCAGCATCGAACATTTTGACAGGGATTGCTCCTTGAATGATATTTCCCCGAAGAGGGGAATACATTGCGTACATCACATCAATTTCTTGTATGATTTCACCGAATTCCTTGCTCGTA
>JABJFP010000030.1 GCA_018662715.1 Methanobacteriota archaeon
CTGGCGGGGTAGTCCACGTTTACTCACGGTGATGGTTTCGCCTGAGTTTGACATTGCAGGGATTTTGATATCCAATGATTTTCCGTCCATGTGGTCAATGGAAATCGTAGTTCCTGAAACCATGTCCGTATATCCGAGAGGGAGGGACATGATGAGATCGGAACCGCTCCGCTCAAACCACGGATGTTGTTCAATTTCAAGTTCAATGAAGAGGTCTCCGGGCTGTCCTTGACCGTGAGGAGCGGGTTCCCCGTTCCCACGCATACGAAGGCGAGTGCCGTCTTCTGCACCAAGTGGAACACTAAATCGTAAGGTTTTACTTTTCATCTCTTGACCTGAACCATTGCAATCCTCACATGGATTATCGCTGACATTTCCACGTCCTGAACATTCATCACAAGGCTGAACGGATTGTTGAATGAAGGGACCTACTTGCTGGCGCACACGAACCTGTCCTTGTCCACCGCATCGCTGACAAGAACTCATTTCCCCATCTTGGGCACCTGTTCCTTCACAAGAGGAACAAGCTTCAGGCAGATCGATAATTACCTCTTTCTCAGATTGGTCAAGTACATCTTTGAGTTCAATAGAATGTCGGATGAGAATGTCGCTTCCTCTTCGCTCACGGCGTCTACCTCTGCCGCCTCCTCCAAACATATTGGAGAAGAAATCTCCTCCGAGCAAGTCTTCAAGATTGATGTTAAATCCTCCACCGCCAAATCCACCAAATGGATTCCCTTGTGGACTGTCGTGACCAAACCGGTCGTATTGAGCACGCTTTTGCTGATCTGAAAGCACAGCATAGGCTTCCTGAAGTTCTTTGAAACGGTCTTCAGCATCCTCTTCAGTACTGCGGTCAGGGTGGTATTTTCTGGCCAGTCGCCTGAAGGCATTTTTTAGGTCGCCTTCTGTTGCAGAGCGTTCAACACCCAAGACATCGTAATAGTCTCGTTTGTCTGCCATAGCCTCGCCCCAACTCAAGACGAGAACAGGACACCTTTGAATCTCACGGAGCAGGTTTCAAAGATCAAGACCACAATTCGGACAAAACCGTTCGCCAAATGTGACCGGTGAGTTGCACCCACTACAGACAAGGCCGGAGGAGGGAGTATGTTGAGGCTGAGATACCGTGGTACCGAGCATGGCCATGGATTCGTAAGACTCTGATGGGTTTTTCCCGGAAGGATTCCCTGGAATACTTGCAGTTTTGAGTTCTTGTCCAGATGAAGTGATGACGGTGTTGACGCCTCCTGAATCGCTGTAACTTGTCATGTTGACTTCTACATCATCCCGCTGGCCTTCAATTCGGAGGGGGGCTACCGGACGTTGTGCGGTCACCGGAGATGAGGCAGCAGCCGCTGTAAGGCGATTCCTACGTTGCTCTTCTCGTTCCGCTCTCGCATCTCTGCCAAACAGTGAAGAAATCGCATCAAAGACCCGGTCCATTGGAGTTGGCTTTCGGACTGCCCCAATGGTACCATGGATTTGCTCATCATCAAATGAGGCTTGCCCACTTACGCGGGCGTTGGCCTTGACGACATGTCTTGCCTCATTGAGCATGCTGACTTCAATTTCCTTATCTTCAGAGACTTGCATTTCTGGTGCTTCTTTAGAAAGATTGGAAATCGGTTGTGAAAGACCTGCTTTCGTAACATTATCCATCGTCGGGTCGAGTTCAACTTGAGTATTCCAAACACCACGTTCCTCAGCCGCATAGACGTGTTTAATCTTCTTCATAGCCTTTACACGATTGTATTCAAAATCCTTGACCACACGAGTTTTTCTGAATACAATGAATCCGAGAATGAGTGATAGGCCGTACCAAGCATACATAATTCGAGGTTCAAGTTCAAACATTGCCCTAAGAGGAGGGATGGAAAAATGGCAAGCCCCCATAATCAAGAGAGGCAACAATGCCAGACCTCGCGATGTGAAACTACGTGGACGTTCCATATGATTCAATTTCCTGTAAGCAACCCTACTCAAGTATGTATGGGCTTGTTGCGCCTCATTTTCGGTCCTTGGGTGGCCTTCCTTTGCGCACCAACCCATCAGCAAGACCAAGAGTGAAACTCGTGTGCAACATCACCAAACATAACGGAACACCAAAACAAGAACTCATTGAACCAGTTCGAAAGGCATACCGAATTCCTTCAACGAACAGCACGACACCATATACAGGAATTGGCAACCACCACATCGCCTGTCCTCCAATGAACAATGCAAGGAGGAGGAGTAATCCAAAGAACGGCAGAAACTCGACCATGTTGGTTCGCTTAGGATGCTTCAAGAGTACCTTTGTCCGCCAAAAACCGTACCGGTGTCCCATTCTCCACCATTGCTTTAATGAGGTTCGTTTGACCATACTAACCGTCGGTTCAGCGTCCCTATACAATGAAAACCCAGCATCAAGAAGACGCATAGATAGTTCACTGTCTTGGCTGGTAATAAATCGCTCATCCCATCCACCGACCTCTTCAATGCATTTACGACGATGCATCACGAAGGCTGGAATCCGGGTTGGTTCGTTTTCGGTAAATTGGCTAAACTGACCGTTGCTGTGTCCAAAAGGGGAAGAAATGCAACCTTCAATCCATCGCTCTGAACCATGCATCTCCCCTTTGCGTTGAACGACTCTGCACCCAACTCCTGCGAGCGATGTTCCTGCTTTACTCTCGCTTGCATTCCATGCTTCGAGGCGCTGTTGAATGTGGGTGGGTTCAATCGTGACGTGTCCGATCATTTCAATGAGGAAATCAATAGAATCGGGGAGGAGTGAAAGAGCCAAATTGCGACCGTGAGCAACAGTTTGACCTGGATTGTGATGCAGTTCAATGCGGGGCATTGAAGCGGCCTTGGCTTGTTCAATAAGAGATTTGACAAGGGGTATTGTGCCGTCGGTTGAGCCCCCATCCATGACTAAAATCATGTGAGACGATTCGGGGACCGTCTGGTTGAGAAGGCCGTTAAGACATGCCTCAATGTGAAACGCTTCATTGAGAACAGGGATTACCGTGGCGATTGTGGGGCCATCGGATGTGTCCATGTCCTTTGGAATCCATCTTAGATTTTCACACTTCGCCTTTGAATGAACCATCACAGCATCTTCTTGAAGGCTGAACTACTCGCACGCACATGGATGGGCCAAGACTCCGGCTAACGGGTATCGGAGAGGGTCTTAGCACCACGGTGGTTACTGTATTATCCGGAGCGGATTCGCCCCGAAGAGTATTGCAAGCCATCCATTCTTTTTTCCCTGAGGCGAATGTTGATTCAATGCCCGATGAGCCTTCATTTGGTTCTGCCGTTGATGAATTGTGGTCGTTTGAAGGACTTCCAATGCAAACCTTCCTGGCTGCCTTGCACGAGCAACGAATTCTTGACACCGCCCTTGATTTCATGAGCCGTGACATCGTTGAAGACTCTACGGAATTTACAATTTCACGCCAGGCGGCAATTGTTGAAAAAATTTCATTCCCAATTCCGGGAAAGGAACCAGTTGGAGGCGTCATTACCGTTCGCCTACAAGGGTCCGGCTTGAAAGAATGGCTAGAGGCTGCAACATGGCATAACGGTCGTGCTCAAGTACCGAGAACCATACACGATGACCGCTCCATGCTCGACGACGGGGAAGCATCAACGTGGCATTGACTCATATCGAGCAACGTATTCCATCATCTCTCCATCACGGCCTGTCCATGTCAACGATTGTGGTTGAGAAGGGTTGTACCACTTCGCATCTGCATGAACCAGTGGATCAAGTTTGAGAGGACCTTTATCCATTGAACAATGAACCAAATGGATGCGCAGGAGGACATCATTTCTGAGATGCTCCCATGTCCCTACAATTCGCTCTGCTTTTGCTTGAATCGATAATTCTTCACTCAGTTCTCTGACTATGGAATCATCCCATCGTTCTCCTGGTTCACATTTCCCGCCGGGGAATTCCCATGTCGCATCGTCACTGCGTTGAGCAAGAAGTACCCGCCCATTTTCATCACGGATGAGGGCAGCAACAACTTCAACCACTGAAGGACCAGACGACGGAAGCATGTGTTCCAAGCACTGCATTGCCAGGAGGGAACTTGTATCGATATCGAGGATGTCTTCGGAAGGAATGTGAAGAAAAAGACAAGGCGGAGGAAGGTGACCTTCATGGAACGATTGCAATGCAAATAGGGTGTGATAATAGGTTTCATTGCAGACAAATGAACCTGCATCAAGGGAGATGTCAAAATAACTTGAAAACGACTCAGGCATCCAATTTCCCAGGTCCATCCATGAACCAAGGTGACCACGACCGTTAATCCTGGATGATGTTTCCATTCTTCCACTGTTATCTTGAATGCGCATATCAAGAACATCTTGAGCTCGCTGTTCAAGCCGTGGGTGTTCACAGGAAGCGCACAAACCAATGTGAAGGATGGCGTCCCATTTCTCACCAGAACGAACAGCATTTGATGTTTCAGTAGCACCAAGATGGTCCACCGAGAGTATTCGTGTCGTAATTTCAAATTCTTGAACTACACGACCTGATGAATCTGAAATCTGGTGCGTTCCTTGAAGTCGAAGGGCCACATCTTGACTCGGATTGGTATCATGGGTGCCAAACGGTTCGAACCCTGTAACAAGAATACGTTGAGGGCCCATGTATTTCTCACGAGGGTTCAGTTTTTCATCCATCCGGCTCAAAAGAGGGGTTAGATTGACAAGGAACCGTTCCCAGCGAAAGGTAGTGGGCCATATGGAAGAAGAATTGGTCGTCCAATTTTCACCTGAAGCCCAAGAACAACGAACTGGCTTCATGCCGTTTCGACTCGCGAAAGAAATTTGGCGTGAAATCACCTTCGGAGTAGGGACATGGGGGGCGTTTCGTCCACTTTTTGCGGCTCTTCTCGCCGTCGTCCCAGGGTTGTTTTTAGGTCAGCATTTTAATCGCAAGCACCGAAGAGGGTTTGATTGGCTTCTCCTTCAAATCCCACTTGCACTCACAATCGTATTGTGGATTGCCCTTTGGCTGTGGTCTATTTTTGATGCGTGGCGTGACGCCCTTGCGTTTGACCCTAACTCCACAGTTGATCCGTCACTTTGATTGAGCCATCAGCCATTCCCGAAAGGTCGGCCAAATCGTCTTCATCAAATTCATTTGGAAGTGTTCCGAAAATAAAGTTTGCAAGGTCTGCGGATTCAATTGCCCAATACATCACTGAATCATCGTTGTTTGAATGGCCTTCGTTATTTTCATCCTCATGGTCTACGGGAGATTGATAGACCAAATTGACAAGACCGAGAAGGTGTCCAACTTCATGAACGGTGACGCTGTTTTCTACGTCTTCAACAGATGGACGATTGAATGGTCCATTTGCGGTTTCTATGGTATCACCGAAGAGAGCAATTGAAGAAGCATCAACGGCTACTCCGAGAACCGAACTATCAACATAGGAGCCGGAAGGAAAGAGAATCTGCCAGGTCAACGTCGACCCGTCAAGAGGCGAAGCATCTTTGTGTTCCCAAGCCTGTTCTCTGACGTCATTTGCAGACCAATCCCCATTGTGGTCAAAAACAACCTCAGTGAAATCAAAGCTTATGCCATCCGGTTTATCACAAACGCTCTCGAGGCGGTCAAGTAGCATATCTGTGCTGCTCGTCATTGGCTTATAGCCCGCTTCATAATCAATCTCAATAACCATGGAAGTGTATGCATCATCTTGGAGACAAGCAAGGGTCAATCCACCAGGAATACCCTTTCGCTCTGGTAAAATATCTAAAGAGTCCCCAAAACAGCCTGATAGACTGGCTGAAAGGAGCGCGAGAACAAACAGCGAAGCCTTCGCACGTTCGTTGCCCATACCTACCCCTCGGCACGGTTGTTTTTGAATCTCATCCCTACCAGTTTTCAGGAATTTCAAGCGGAGAAAACAATTGACCGGGCCCAGATGCGAGGGAGAGTTGTGTTCGGGCCAGTTGCTCCCATGCACGCAAAGCAAGAATTCCGTCGATAAGTGATACTTCAATTTCAATGAGCGTGACACGTATGAGGGTTTCAAGAATGTCCATTCGTTGATGGTCCACGATACTCAAAACCTTTTCCAATGGAAAATTTGACGGTGTCGCAGATGGCTCTACTGTGACTGGCCAAGGTTGAGAAACACGTTCAGGAACAGTATCCCCGCTTTTTACCAAATACTCATCAAGAGATTGACCCAGACCTTTGATGTGCTTCTGAAGTACCAACGATACCTCTACCAAAGGCATATTCAATTGATTGATGAGGTTCACCATTCGTTCTTGCAAGGTCACAAGACCGTCAACACCGCCTGCAGATGGATCCATTGAAACACCTCACTTTGTTAGGGCGTCAATGTACTGCCATCCGTAAGAATTCCATTGGTCTGGCGTCCATCCGTCTGGAAGACCAGTTGGTGGAATTGGAGGCGGAACAGTACGGTCAAGTCCGGGCATTGCAGCCATATTCGGTGCTGGAGGAGCAGGTGCTGGTGTGGCTGTCAAATCAGGAACACGCTTACTGGTTTCTTGCATTTCAGCAGCTACGACATCTGTTTGGTCCACTTCATCGTCTTCATCGGGATTGAGCATTCTTCGTTGCATGACCATAGCCCAAAGCCCAAAGGAGACAGAAATCAACGCGATAACAAACAGGGTGATGCTAAAGAAATCATCAGATACTTGTTGAGACAAAGCATCGCCATCACGTGCAGTCTCTTCCTTTACCATGAGAGAGTCAACCGTATGGCGGTCCATTTCCACACCATCAACAAGAACAAGAACTCGGTATTGGACAGATTGACCAGCAGAAACATCAGCAATTGCCGGCAAACTTGCTCGCAATGGTTGACCGCTTTTAGCTTCCAAACTCACCTGGGCGGTTGTCGACCAAAAGCCACCATCAACAAGTCGTTGGAGAGCAAAGGTCACATCACCATCACCTGCGAGATTATCTGCGGCGACAAACATCAAGGCGGATTCGCCCTCATATGGACTTGGATTATTCCATTGTAAGGTCGTGTTTTCGTGTTGAAGGTCGACCCGAGGACCGAGCAGAGCGAGCGGCCATGAGGCAAACGGGTCTGTCATTGCATTCCCAAATGTATCAAACGGATTACCCGCTTCGTCAGAACCAGAAACCCATACATCAACCGTGTAGGAAGGTAACAACGTAGTCGCCCCTGAATCAGTCAAATCAAGTTCACCGCTCCAAAAGAACTGAGAACCAAACGGAGCGATGTCCGGAAGAAGGACGCTACCTCGGGAAATCTCGGCTTCACCGGCCTTCACTCTGTAGTGGAGAAGGGCTGGCTCGCTGTAATCAAACCCATTTTCGTCATTGGTTTCAAGCATGACCTTCAAATTCGAGGCCTCCCCGATTGAAATTGGCTCCCCGGGAAGAACGGTATTGAGCGCGATTCCTTCAATGGTTGGCCTGATGCTGTCGACAGCCAAACGAACGCGAGGTTGAACTGGTGTTTCATCAAAGGCAAGCCCGGGAAGGTCGTCCATTGTCAATCTCAGATCAAGATGGCCTGAGCGAACTGAAGGAACGAGCAAGTCAAGACTGAATTCACCGTCGGCACGTGTTGAGGTTCGCCAGTTGTTTACGAAATCTCCAAAGACAACGTCAAAGGCGCCAGCAGGAGCTGGAGTCTCGTCTTCTGAAAACAATACTCGGCCGTTGACACGAAGTGCTTGACCTGCCCCGATAATGGTCTCAATGTTTTCCGAATTGTAGTGATTTTCACTGTTGCGAAGTTCAACTGCACGAATGTGACCGTCTTCAGTATCGAAACGGAAATCATTGTCCAAACTCCACCAGTCATCGCCCATTCCAAACTTCGTTTCAAAGCATGGTTCTACTTCTCCTTCGTTACAAGGTAGGTCGGTCACAAGGACCTTCGGTACGAAGTGAGTAACCCCGTTTGTATCAAACGATTCCGGGAACTGCCAAGTAAGTTGGAAGCGTGCTTGAATCACGACGACACTCTCATTTTCAGCATCAAGTTCCACGGTTGAGTAGAGATTTGATACAGCGATGAAATCCGAACCTGTTTCCATTACAGCGATAGGGTCTCCGTTCTCGTCAGGTGCGAGACTGATGAACATTGAGGCTTCATCGTCATCCAAATCGCCACCAAGAGCGACTTGAACAAATTGAATATCATCCCATCCGTTTTGGTCACTGATGAGGATGCGTGCTGTATATGGAATACCCGGGTGGAGTGGTTCGTAATCATCATGCCCAAGAATGGACGAATTCCCCAGGTCAACCATCGGCTCAAATTCTTGACGGATGATGTATGTTGATAGGTCGGCAGACCAATCGGGGAGTACTTCACCTGGTCGGTATCCGCAGACGATGTTGGTAGCGGGGCACACCGGACCTCCTCCCATAGCAATCTGGTTATCTTGCTGATCTTTTCCGGTGATGAAGTATGACACTCGCTGTTCGTGGAGCAACATAGAATCATCAATCAGTCCTTCAAAGATGTTGAGGCCACCAACCCTTGTCTCTGGCGAGGAAAGGGTCTTTCGTTGGTACTCATCTTCGTTAGGCAATCCATCAAAGTTGTAATCGTTGCATCCAATCGCATCGCTGGCTCGGCAACCGACCCAATAATTCAGCGTAATTTGCTGCGGTGGGTCTACTGAATCTTGGATCACCAATGAAACGGCTTGTCCCACACCTGTAGAACCTGCATGGCGCTCTTCTCCATCAGATGGAGTTGCAGTTAGAACCAGAGGTGAATTACCGTCAAGAATCAATCGAATAGAATTGTAGCCAGGGTTAGAATAGGTTGAACCGTTTTCCAAATCAACGGCTTGGACATAGAAGATCATTCCACCTGGTGCTGATTCAATAGGGGAAACAAAGGTCAAATTATAATCTCCAAATGCAGGGTTAATTTCCTCATGAAGCAAGACTGATGCTCCGAGAGGGTCTCCGTCATACGTGACATTCTGCCCCATTACACGCAAACTAAAGCTGCCTGCTGGAGGCATGAGTTGAGAATCTTGGAAATGAAGACCTCCTGCGAAACTGAGGTTGAATCCACCCCGCACCCAATCCATTGGGTACAATTGGCGGCCTGTTTCTTCCCAAACCTGAAGCCCGTCGAGTTGAATGTCGTTTTCAATAACGAGATCCATACTGCTGGTATCCCACCGATTCACTGCCACTCCAAGGTCGTCCTTTACCGTGATAATGGCTTCAAGGTCGGTTTCATCGTTCCAGCTCCAATTGACCTTTGTAGGGACCCATATGGAAACAACGCCGAGGGCATCAACCGTTGAAGTACAGTTACCAGTATCAAACACAACGATTCCTCCCGCATCACTATTTGTGGTACAGGAATCACCTCTCTCCCAAGTGAATGAAGGGTTTGAACCGTGTGTGTGGTTTAGTTCGATTATGGCTTCTGTGACTCGGTCGACATCGTCACCTGGGGCAACCCGAGTGATGAGGTTACGGTATGCACCATCGGGTGACGCCAATCCGCCTTCAAAAGAGGCGTCAATGGCACGTGTTTGCATGGCGTAAGTTACATCGATATTCGAAACACGGATACGCCCGGAGGAAGCAGCCTTGATTTCAATTGGAATTTCAAGCATGCCTTCTCCGTTTTCAGGAATGTAGTCGTTGAAGGCATCAATCATCGTTGGTGCCTTCTTCACAATAACACCCACTTGAGAGTCATCGGTTGCAACTACTGCTGATTCATTAAGGAAAATCATGGCTTCCCAATCGTATACACCATCACCGCCAATGTCAAGCATCGGCCGGTCGGGATATCCCTCTTCGTACCAAAGGATGAAACTTTCAAGGGTTGGAGTGACAGAAGTGTCGTTGGTGGTCATGAAGATTGCATAGCGCAATGTGTTACCTGCAGCATCTGTTGAGAAACTTGTTTCAACATTATTTTGTGCATCAAGCCAAGTGCTTCCATTATCGTTAGAAACTACAACCTGAACTGTAGTTCCAGCAGGAACATCTGCAACCCATGCTGGTCGTACTTTACCGACCTTTGTGCCAGTGTTGTAGTGCGGTGAGGTCCAATCTCCGGAAGTAGCATAAGCCGTTGCTGCGTCAATATCAATCCACCAAGATACTGCAGTTGAGCCAATCAATTGTGCCTTCCATACCAGTTCTTTCCCTGGGTAATCAAAGTGAATCGTGGAGTTTGAGACGACTTGCTCCCAGTGGGTCCCGTTGTCGGCTGAGATCCAGTAATCAACACGGTCTCCAATCGATGCTGCAGACCAGTAGGTCTGAACGTTAGCAGATAATACATCATCCGTATATTCTGTCACGGGGCCGTACCAGGTCGTGGTTCCAGGGGCAGGAGTTGTTTCGTACATCCAACCGGTACCAAATTCACGATAGTACAAGGAAGCGCCGGACCATGTTGAATATCCAGAATCAACGGTGATAAACCGGTCTCCATCAAACTGCAAACCGTAGCCTAATCGGGAGATTTGCCGTGTATTTGTCTGTGGGATGAGTGCTTGAGCAGAGCCTGATATGTCCCAAGCTTCCAGTTGATCCTTGTCGTTGTAATATGAATCCTTCTGGCAGCGCATGAAGAACGTAGTTGAGTTCACCTCTAATCCACGAACCATCTGATTGCTTTGACCGCACTCAAGGGTACTCGAGGAGGAGGACGTGAAAGTGTAGTATTTTTCATCTCGGTCCCAAGTTGAAGTCCCATCACCGCTGAAGTCATAAGAGACAATTTTACCACCTTGATTGTGAACAACCCAGACTTTTTCTGTATCACGGTCGTATGCAATTCCGGTGTAATCTCCAGCACCCGCTGAAATGTCATAGGAGTCAATGCATGTCCACACACTGTCTCTTGAGATATCCATTTCTAAGACTCGATGATAATTCACCGGTGCATTTGAGCCGTATGTATATCGGTATCCAGATAAAATTCCAAACAATCGCTCATCATCCGTAACGGTCCAATCCCTAAACCCATAATATCCATAATATGAGGATGAGTGTTTCTGTGGAAGATTGCACTGAGCTTGGTCAAGAGTAATGATAGATTCACGACTTGCGTTGTTAGGGTAGAGTCGGTGGACAACATTGCTGAAGGTGGATGAAGACCATGTTGAAAGGAAAAGCCAGTCGTGGTGCTTGAGGATGGAACCTTGGCTTTGGGCCATGAAACTGGATGAGGTTTTGGTAATTTGCTGAGAGAACAATCCCTCTGTAGCGTTTGAGGTGTGAGGTTGACGAAGTGCGTAAGAACCGTTGTCCAACCATGCGTCTGAATTTAGGTCTGCTTCTTCATCAAACCCGTGCGGGTAGAACGATTCGCTGATTGAGTCCATGGCGAGTGTTAAGTCTCCGCTGCGGTCGTCCACGTTAGATTCTGAACCGGCAACCCACTGTGCTCGTGTATCGGAGACCACTTGTGACCATCCAGTTGCAGACGCACCGGATAACGTCATGCTAACATCGGTAACCAAAGCACCACGTGGAATACTGACCTTGGCTCCCATATCCGGGTTAGCGCCCTGGTAGAGAGCGACATATTCCGTTGAACCATCGTGGAACTCGTACACGTGACGAGTACCTGCTGCCGCCGTAGTATCCTCAGAAATAAAGGATGTTAGCGGACTTAGAGGAGTCGTTATCATCAAAATAACGAGAAGCCAAAAAGCGCCGCGTGAGAAAAATGTATGCGTATCGCTACCCTGCATACTGCGTAGACACACGACTTAGAATTTTAACCATGCGGTTTGGAGTCACATCAAAAGAAGGCCCAAACGGACTATTCCGTTGTTCTTGAATCGTAGCGAATCGGCGAGGAATCTCCCCGAACTCCGTCTTCTTCATCGTCTCGAACTTCAAACCAATCGTTCATCCAATCACCATCAGTATCCCAATTGGTTGGGTCACTTCCTTCGGCGAGATGGTCGTCATCAAAGTCAAGCATATACCAGCCATATTCGTGTTCACCTACATTTCTAACAGGAGGAGTATTTGGCGACCCTTGGTAGTATATCTCCCAGGAATCGGTCAGGTTTCCAGCCATAAGAATAACGTCATCACTTGGATCGACGGTGAGGAAGTTTGTGTCATAATCGTTGACGATGTATCCATATTGGCGGTCAATACCTGAGTATTGGTCCAATTTGAGATAATTTTGAATGAGCTCATCCGGTTGACCCAGCCCAAGTATTGCTGCCCTAAACTGCCATCCCTCTGTAACTGGACTTCCTCCAAAGGTTAGACCGCTTAGGCGGACCGCATTCGGGGATGAATACTCTGAAAGTGTAATAGCGTAAAATTCTTGGAAATTCGTGTATGATTCGTAGGTGCACCCTGCTCCACTACAGTCCCAATTACCATCTTGGTCAGGATCTTCGTTCGCATCATTCGGATCGCTGGGGTCCATCGTAAACCACGTGAATTCAAGATCTGGTCGACCAAGAGTGCCTCCAGATCCGTCTTGTGAAAGCGGCAAACAGGAGTTTGTATTCGTATCACATGCTCCACCTGTGGCTACATCAATCCAAACAACACGGATGTCAAGATAGGAACTAAAGTTGTCATTGGATTCATTCCACGCACGCTTGTATTCGTACCAATCTGGAATCATATCGCCATCAGAGTCGTTGTCGCTTGGATTAGAACCGTACTTGAACACCTCACGCCCGTCTGAATAATTGTAATCCTGTACGTGCGAGATTACTTCACCGTTCTCTACAGTCGTGATGTAGGAGATGCTATCACTATCGCTATCATTGCTGTCTGGACGCGTTTCATTTTCAAATTCCATAAGATTCGTGAACGGCAATGACCCAATTCCATTTTGAATTACTTGACCTGAAGGAACGAGGGTTCGTTCATTCCAAACACCTTGGGTAGCTGGCACATCAAAACTGCTCCTATCGTACCATCCATCATGGTCACCATCATAGTTGACATCCCAAGGATTGAGTGGATTAGCCGCCCAGTGGTTGATGGTCGTTGGATCATCCATCGCAAAAATAGCGTAGCAATATTCCCAGCCATCGGGGATGCCGTCACTATCGGAATCGGAATGAGTTGGATCTGTAACACCACGAAGACTACGGTTGAAATTACCTGCATCGTAGGTGTTGATCTCATCCATACGGTCTTGGGAATCTGTGCCCTTCTTTACGAAATCAATGTAGAGGGCTTCTTGTGCCTGAATTTCACTAAATCCGAGTTCTTCTGTATACGCCAACATAGCATCTTCTCCGAAATCTACGATACCTAAATTTGCGGGAACAGTCCCTCTATTGAGGTAATTACCGTAGGTTCTGGATTCCCATTCACGAAGGTTGCTAAAGGTTTCATTGAGGTCAATAGTACCGTCCCCATTACAGTCGAAACTATCGCCATCAGTGTCAAGGTTGACGTCCCCATCAATCAATGGATTCATACTCCATCGATTCTCATCAAGGTCCCAGTTGGTGAACCAATACTCGAATCCATCATACATACCGTCTCCGTCTGTATCCGCAATAGTTGGGTCGGTCATACCCAAGATAACTTCAATGAACGCTGTTGGAGGTTCTCCTTGTTGCCAGGAGTTGAAGTCATTGAGGAGCCGCTTTCCACGCGTGTCTTTGGTAAAGAGGATGTTGAATACACGTTGAGCCTTTTCTGTGGGTTGCTGGAAGTCTCCGTCAATATGCATCAAGGGAGCATCGCTTGGATGAGCAATCCCATTATCTGGTTGTGCTTCAGCGAGATTGAATTCTTGAAGGTCTATGAGGCCGTCTTCGTCACCATCGAAAAGCCCATCACCAGCAACAAGAGGATTGAGTGTCCATGTCTCAGCAGTGGTATTCCAAGCGGTGAAGAGAAGTTCAATACCGTCTAGCATTCCATCACCATCAGTATCAACGTTATTCGGGTCAGATGTTCGCCCGCTCATGTTAATTTGGTCCTGAGTCATGAAACTGCCAAAGGATTTCTCAGTCGTAATACCAGGCCATTGTTGGAACGCATATGCCTGGCCAATGGTTGTAACAAACCATTGAGGTGAAGAGCGTTCGCTATTTGTTTCAGATAACTCTGGGGCGATGACGTTGTACTCTTCCCAGTTTGTCATCCCGTCTTCATCAGTATCATCCCAGCGGTCCGAAGAATCGAGTGGATTCAGGGTCCATTCATCATCAAGAAGGTCCCACCGTGCAAACCAAATCTCCCAA
>JABJFP010000224.1 GCA_018662715.1 Methanobacteriota archaeon
AATGGATGTTCCAATTGCGCCTTTTATCATCAGAATGGAATAAATCACACTACAGCACCCTCGTCTTCGGATTTATTGCATTCATCCTCGGTTCTGTTTCTTCGGAATTATTTGATGGAGGAGACGCAACTATAACTGGAGTTGACGGAGTTCTGGCCATTAGTGGCTTTCAGTTTTTCCAAATTCTAATCTCAGTTTTGTTCTGGGCATGGTTTGCATTCCAGGCATGGAATCTTTTTCCCGTAATGAGAGTCCATGCCATCTCTCTTCTCACCATGTGGAATGGACTGGTTTTTGCTCAAGTTTTTTTTCACAGCGACAACGGCTCATTTCCAATCGGAGTCCAACTCTCTGACATGATGGAAGGCACACTCATCGTACTTGTTGTTCTCTTCTTTGTGTTCTTTTTCTGGAAAGCTGTAATTGAAACACGTGACCTCCATGTAGAAATTCATCACTTGCACGAAGATGTCCGTGTGATGGAAACGGAATTGGCCGAACATTCTCTCGCTGGCTGGACTGCACTCTTTGCATCGTGGATCGTTTTGGTTCTCATCTCATCATGGGCTGGCGTCCATCATATTGCAACACTTGGAGATTCACAGGTGGCTTTCCTTGTCATTCACCTCCTCACAGGAATGCTTTCTTTGCCACTATTATTCATCGTTCTATGGTATCCACAGCGAATGCTAGGAAACGATGCCAACGTCAGAACAAAGGCAGCGTTGGCTGCATCTTTGGAGATGGATGGCCCAGGGGTACTTCCAATAGAGACCGATTCAAAATGTCCTGAATGTGGGGCTAAGGCCTCGCTCCATCGGCTCGATAATGGCTCGCTCGCACACCCCTGTATGTCTACTGGATGCACTACGCAGGTTATTATCGGCGAATCATGTCCAACATGTAAGGAGAAGATGTCAAGCCGGCTTCAGTGTTCATCTTGTGGAGTTAACGCGCCAGCGATGGATTATTTCCCAGACCAGGAGGCTTGGTGATGAATTTTAAAGAACTACGAAATGATTTCCCGACGCTATGTGGAGACGCCGTCCCAACATATCTTGACAATGCATGTGTCACCCTCAAACCTCAGCCAGTTATTGATGCAATTCATCGCTACTACACTGAAACCCCTGGATGCGGTGGGCGCTCCGTCCACCGATACGGAACTGCAGTGTCTAAGTCTGTCCGAGACGCACGTATCGCCCTAGGTTCGTTCTTGAATGCCAACGATTCAAATGAAGTTGTATTCACACGAAACGCAACACATTCATTGAACCAAGTAGCACACGGACTTACATGGAATAAGGGAGATGTCGTATTAACCTCTGACCGAGAACATAATTCCAACCTTGTCCCTTGGTTACAACTGGAACAAGAGCAAGGAATTGACCATAGAGTGGTGATGAGTAATGAGGATAACTCATTCAATTTGGAATCATTTGAGCATGCTTGTGCCGAGGCTGGAAACAAATTGCGATTGGTTTCAATGGGTCATGTTGGAAACCTCGACGGCGTCACCATCCCGATGAAAGAAGTGACAAAAATTGCTCACGACCATGGCGCACTGGTTTCTGTTGACGGTGCACAATCACTCCCTCACATGAGTGTTGATGTACAAAGCCTCGACATTGATTTCCTCTCATTTTCTATTCACAAAATGTGTGGTCCATCTGGAATGGGTGGGCTATGGGGCAAGTACGAACATCTTGATGGATTGCGTACGATTCAATCCGGTGGTCAAACAGTCACAGCCTCGACCTACAAAGAAGCATCATGGGCTAAACCACCGGCGCGATTTGAAGGCGGGTTGGGGAATTTTTCTGGAATGATGGCAACTGGTGCGGCGATCGATTACCTCTCCAAGATTGAAATGGACCAAGTCAAGGAACATGAGATTCGTCTGAATCGTATAATGACGAAAGGTGTGAAGGACCTTCCGGGATTGAAAATTATCGGACCTGAAGACCCTGCGAAGCGTGGTGGTATTTGTTCAATCATCATGGATAAACTACCGGCGCATGATGTGGCCATACTTCTTGATGAAGCCGCTGGAGTAATGGTCCGTAGTGGCCAGCATTGTGTCCACTCTTGGTTTGAGCACCATGGCCACAAACAAGGCTCGCTCCGAGCATCTGCCTATTTTTACAATACCGAGGAAGAAGTGAAACGATTCGTTGATACATTAACTGAAATAGTCCACACCTTAGGGTGATTGTATGGATGAGATTCAGGACAATGAATCAGTCCATTTTTGGAAGGACCCGTCTGAACAAATCACAGAGCAACAAATCGTCCCCCCTCCCCTCATCGCAGAATCTGCCTCGGATGATTTAGCGAAAATCAAAGCAATCGTGAGCATCACTCTTGGAATGACTCTTGTTTTAGCCACGGGATACCTTGTTGCGGTCATTCTCAGCGATGGTGCAATTCTACTTCGTCCAAGTGAGGTCGCTCTAGAACGGCATTCAGGATACAATGACTTGATTCATCTTGATAACTCAATTGATGGGAGTGGTGTTGTTGTCTGCATCGTTGATTCCGGAATTAACCTTGACCACAGCGATTTCAACGATATGGAACTGAAAGGTTGGAAAGATTTCATCAGCGGTCGTTCAACACCCTATGATGACAATGGACATGGCACCTCAATGGCAGGAATCATATCGGCCAATGGCTGG
>JABJFP010000225.1 GCA_018662715.1 Methanobacteriota archaeon
ATCTGAACTGCTCAGTGCCCGTGTCGTGCGCTCCTCATCATGCACTGTCCGCATTCCAGAACTTGACCTACAGGTAAACCCTGGTGGAAACTCAACTGGATATGTATCAAACATTGAGGGTGTTTTGAATCGTTTTATTGACGTCATCAACTTGGTCAAGCGGGGCCATGAAGCGGAAATCCTGCGAACAGATGATGAGGCGAATCGCTTGGAACTCATGGATGAAATGGGTTCGTTGAACATGATGCTATCACGACTTGAAGGGCTTAAGGAGGACGATATTGATGAACCGATTACAATGATATTGTTGGACCCACATGGTCATTCAATGATTCTTCACCCGGACACGGTCGATAGAGAACTTACGGAAGAGGAGCTCTCCGAGTTACCAGTTGGACCTGACCCTGCTGTATTTTCATCAGAAGAATTGGATTAAAGCGAATCTGATGCAAGGAAGTCCGTTACTAAATGGGCAGTCTGGTCTCGCATTTCATGGAGGTTAGACATCCATTCTGTTGCACGGTCAATGCAAAGTTGCTTCATTTCGCCTGCAAGAATTTTACCAGCACGATAGCCTGCATTAATTTCTCCGAGGTATGAATCATCATCTTCAAAGAAATACATCATGTACTGATAGGCAACGTCAATATCAGGATTTCCACCAAGCCTGCGGTGCTCCTCAACCGTTGCTTGACTGCCTGAAAATGCACGCTTAATCTTCTTCTCAACCGTCGTAATATCGTCTTTGAGAAATAAGGTGGTTTTGGGTTTACTGCTGCTCATCTTATCTCCGGTCATTCCAACTGCAAAGTGATGATAGGTCGAAGAAGGGGCTAGAAGCCCAGGCCCGCCGAGTTGTCGCTCAAGGGATAATAATGCCATTCGAATTCCATGACGATCTCGCTGGGTTGCCGAAGGGACATGAACCGTTCCCTGTTTTGGGCTTGACATGATGTCAGAAAATCCGAGATTTTTCAGCGAGTTGACAATTTTCTCAAAGACTTGCTCTACTTTGGCTCGGTCAATTCGACCGTTAGGCATTTGGCCAAAGACACCTGCATTTTCATCATGGATGGAAAGGCTGATGATTAATCCACGTGATGAGGCGTCTTTCAGGTTGAACCAGTTTGTTTTACTCGCAAGGCCCCGAGTTAATCGAAGATGCGGATCCTGGTCAACTCCAACTGGAACGACGATGGGGCGGAGGCCACCAAACTCTTCCGTTTGTGGATGTAATATATCTCCAACTTGAACCAATGGTGCTTGTACGTGAGCAAGATTTGTTTCTCCATTAAAGCCATAAATTGCTTCAAATTCATTCAAATTGGTTCGTTTACCCAGTTGGAACCCAAGACGTTGTACGATGGGTCGCCTGGACTGAAAGTAGATGTTGGTTTTAGTTGGGTCAAGGCCTAAGGCTGCGTAATTTGCAATGTACTCTTGCAAGGCAATCTTTCGTCCTTGTTCAAGTCCCACACCCCGTGTTGCCTGGCTTTCTAAATCTGCTACCGCAATAGTAACGTCTCCACCTTGCCGTTGAAACCATTTTACTTGTTCAATCACCATGGAATGACCAAGGTGCATTTGACCGCTAGGCATCAGTCCGGTCAGCACACCAAAGGGATCTCCTTTTCGCTGAGATTCTTGGACAACATCGAGGTCTCGATGAGCGAAAATAATACCGCGCCGATGAAGGCGAGAAGGTTCCGAAATTGTTGAAGGATTGAGAGGTGTCAATCCAAACTGGTCAATGATGCGGTCATAATCTGTAGATTGAGCACTACCCCACGGATCGATAGTGATGTCCTCGTTGCCCATGACAGTTGCCTCAATATCGTTGTCGATTACTCTTCGGCATCAAGGCTTCGCTTCATCTGCTCAGAATACTGTTGTTTCAATTGTTTTGAATTCGCACCGAAGTAAGGACCAAGAGGGCCAATTCCTTCCCTTCCGAGAACTGCCATCATGCCTACTGTTGAGGCAAAAGCAATTCCTAACACTGCATATGGCATCCACGCAGCACCTTCTGCTGATGTGCGGGGAGTCAACAGCCATGTAAACCGAACATTGTCGTCTTCAAGGAAACGCTTTGACCATTTGAATAAATCACTCGTCTCATGCCCAGCGATGGTGACGGCTGAACTATGGTTGTTCCAAAACTCAGTCAAGCCAAGTATGTCAAACTCTATTTCTGAATCGTTGAAATGAAGTTCAACAGGCTCTCCGTTCCTCACCGAGAGGAGAACAACCCCATCTTCTTGTTGCCGCCAACCTTCCATTCAATTTGTTTCCCCCTCTATAGAAGATGCATTATCGCCCGAGATAAGCACCTTTGAAACTTCTGCAGAACTCGTATTCAAACGCCAAGTCAAAGGCAGATTCCAGCCGACAAGGTCTCCGGAAGTACAGGCTTCAGAAATGAGTGATTCAAATCTCAAGACGGTCCCTTCGTCGGTGGTTTCTGAGGAAATACTCGGGTCGTAGCACCGATGTGCAGACCAATACGACCATGCCTCGCCCCAAGTCGTGAGCCATATATCATCTGCATCGTTGAGATAGGTGAGGACTTCTCGGTCATGTCGAACCGTAGCATCATTCACACGGCCAATCCAATACAAATTTACAAGGCCACCTTCAGAAACTTCCTCCTGAATTGTTTCTAGAGAAGCCAGGCCTTTTTCCAAACTTCCACCTCTGCGGCCGAGATTATACCAATCCCATATGTCATACGGGACATCGGTGGAATTATGCCATGCGGTGTTGGTAAGTTCGTTTTCATCACCATGAACGGCAAACCCTTGTGAAGCAATTCGCTCGTGCTGAGCCATGGTTAAACTCGCTGGAGTGTATGTTGAGAGAGGGTGAGCACCCCATTGACTGGCATTGATTCGCTCGGTGATATAGGATTTACAGGATTGGGCTACGGCTCCGGGATCGTTAAACCAACTCAAGCCAGGCATGCCATAGCATCCAAATTCATCGCCCAAATCCAAACGGTCTGTGCCGTATGAGGTTTGCAACCAGCCATCATCATCCCAAGCAGCCTCAGCCAACGCAACAGGGTGGAACATGATGAGGACCAAGGTACTGGTGAGCAGGAAGGACAGGCCCCTGCCCCCACGAGCGTCTCGCATGGTTTCCGCTTGCCGATGTAGCCTTTCACCGTTGTCGTTGAAGCATGTGACCTGTTCAAACACGCATTTGATACTTGAGAGAGGAAGAACAATGAAAACCAAATGCGACTCATCTATCGTTTATGGAGCATTCAGATGGCGTTGTGGAGGGCTGGCTCCAACTCAAAAAACATTGGGAAATCCCTCCCTATGCACCATCGGTCCCTTCCACGCCCGCATACAGCATACTGCGTTTGTTCTTGGCCCCTTTACTGAGACCATTGTTACGCTGGAAAATCCGAGGGGCTGGAAATATCCCAAGAAAGGGTGCAACTATTCTTGCAGCAAATCACCTCTCCCATGTTGACCCAATCGCTGTGATTGCTGCTGCCCGAAGAACAACACATTATCTCGCCAAAGACGGGCATTTTAGCAAACCGATGGTTCGCTTTTTTATGCAAGCAACTGGACAAATCGAAACCCAACGGGAGAAAGGAGGCAATGAGGCACTTGCCAGTGCTGCTACTGTTCTTTCAAGTGGAAGAGCCCTAGGAATCTTCCCCGAGGGAACCCGCTCAAAGCGAACTGAAGCGCCTTTTCTCCTCCCTGGAAAAACAGGAGTTGCCCGATTAGCAGCTGCTTATCCTGATGCAAGAGTTGTCCCACTCGCCATTAGAGGTTCACGGCAATTCATGAAACCTCAGGAGCATAAATTTCCTCGCCTTTGGAGACCAATGAGTATCAACGCAGGGCCTTCTGTTTCATGGCATTCATGGCTCGGCCATGAAGCCGGTGGTAACCACACGCTTGAAACCCTCAACACATTATCTCAACTCGAAGACCATGAAATACGTTCGGAACTGGCACGGTTGTATCGTGATTTCACGGACCAACTGATGGGCTCATTGCAAGCCCTTGGCGCTCCTTGAGACTTTATTTAATGTCGCCAATCCAATCTTTCGTGATTGAAGTAGCGACAGCCCTAGGCCTAGTCCAATTCCCGATGAGCACCCCTCAAGAAAAGATCAAAGCTGAAATACGAGCGCTCGAATTACTTGCAAATGTAATAGAAGAATCATGTGAGTGGTATGTTAGGTTAAATGACAGGAAACAGGTTGTGATTCACACTTTCGATGATGACCCAGGCCTTATGATCGACCCGTGCGCCACTGTTGAGCGATATTACAAAGACGATAATGAACACTTGGTAACTTACATGTTTGTAGGATCAAACACATCAGCGCCCTGTGTAGTCATCGCTAAAGATGCGCCAACTTGTGCCATCATCGATACCGTCATTTCCCTTGTTTTACTCGCTGATTCCGGTTGGCCTGCCAAATATACTCCCCTCACACTAGCCCTTATGCGTGAAAATCTGCGTGATTCCATTAGAAGCAGTCCTCTTGGGTCAGCCATCACTCAGGAAGACTATGACCGTCTTGAGTACATCAATGTATTATTGGACACTAATTTCTATGAGGGAGCCCTCCAAGTTATCGGAGAACATTCCCGTAAGTGCTACACGTGCAAAGGTTGGACTGAGGCGGAGGTTCAAGAACACATTGAGCCGTTTCTCATGGTTATTCCTAATGATGAAATCAAGGCATATCTCGAGTCCCCAGTAGACCCATCAGATGCCAAATTTATCGGTCAATCCGGCTTGCAGTGAGGTAAGAAGCCTCAAGTGCTTTCGGCGATGAACAGCCGCTAGGTGACAGAATGAAAGCGTACTTGGATTTGATGCGGCACATTTTGGAACATGGAGATGAGAAAGGAGACCGTACGGGCACCGGAACGAAATCTGTGTTTGGATACCAAATGAGATTTGACCTAAGTGATGGTTTTCCAATGGTCACCACAAAGAAACTTCACCTTCCCTCAATAGTTCATGAACTGCTCTGGTTCATCAAAGGCGATACAAACGTCAAGTATCTCCAGGACAATGGGGTTCGAATTTGGAACGAATGGGCCGACGAAAATGGAGACTTAGGGCCTGTTTATGGAAAACAATGGCGAAGGTGGGAAGGAAAGGATGGCCAAATTATCGATCAACTTCAACAGGCCATAGAGGCCATTAAGACCAATCCGAACAGCCGCAGAATCATTGTATCAGCGTGGAACGTAGGGGAATTGGAAGAGATGGCCCTCATGCCGTGTCATGCCTTTTTCCAGTTTCATGTCGCTCAAGGCAAATTAAATTGCCAACTGTATCAGAGAAGTGCTGATGTATTTCTTGGGGTTCCGTTCAATATTGCATCCTATGCACTTCTAACTCACATGATGGCACAAGTATGTGGGCTTGAAGCAGGAACATTTGTCCACACTCTCGGTGACGCACATCTATACAACAATCATCTTGAGCAATCAGCGTTACAAATCACTCGGGAGCCAATGCCACTTCCACAATTGAAGTTGAACGAAACCATTACTTCTATCGATGAGTTCACCTACGAGGACATTGAAATCGTTGATTATCATCACCATCCGCACATTAAAGCTCCAATTTCAATTTAGGTGATGACATGATTTCCATGATATATGCCTGCGATGAACAAGGTGCCATCGGAAAGGATGGAGATTTGCCATGGCGGCAATCCACTGACCTGCAACATTTCAAGAGGATTACACTGAATAAATCCATCGTGATGGGTCGGAAAACTTGGGAGAGCCTCGGAAAAGCACTTCCCTCCAGAAGAAACATCGTGATGTCAAGAAAGGGCGTTGAGGATGTTGAATGCATGACTTATGAACAGGTATTAGAACTTGCAAACGGTGAGGAAGTCGTCATCATTGGCGGAGGGGAAATCTATGCCCTGTTCCTCGAAGATGCCAAAGAAATTCATCGCACAATTATTCACACCGTTGTCGAAAACGCAGATACCTTTGCACCCGACATCTCCAAAGTAGGATTTTACTTACTCGGAGAGAGACATGTCAATTCAGGCGCTCGTGACGACCACGCAATGACCTTCCAACATTGGATCGTTTAATCATTCAGGCTTGTATTCAGTAACCCGAATTCCAAGTCGTCCCTGAAGGGCTTCGCGTTTCATGATACGTAGATACTTCTTCTCAAAAGCAGCTTTGAGATCAATATTCATGGCGAGACTGTGGCCCATGAGAAGAATAAGCACATCTGCCATCTCCTCAGCGCATTCAGCAAGGGGTTTCCCTTTCGTAATCGCCGCTGCCAATTCTCCGAGTTCTTCTATGGTAAGGGCCATCCTATACCCCATATCATGACCGTTCTTTCCGGCAAAGTCATGTTTGTGATGAAAGGCTGCAACCCGTTTCATCATTGATTCCCATTCGTCTTGTGGTTCATGGTCCATCCATTCGTCGACGTTTCGCCCTTCCATACCGATGGCTCATGCCGGTAAACCATGAGGTTTGCGTCAGGATAGAAGTGCAAGCAAACATGCCCAAATTGGTTCCAGACGGTCGTTAGCTTGTGCAGACACTTCTTCGTGATCAAGATCTTTGGTATCGTCTCCTGGCTCTCGGCCTGCTCCCCAGTTTGATGAGATGCAGACAGCCGCGTAGGGAAGGCTGAGTTCTTTAGCAAGTTTTGCTTCTCTCGGCATCGTCATTCCAACCATGTCTCCACCAAGCAAACCGATAGCGTCCACTTCAGCCTTGGTTTCAAACTGTGGTCCCTGTGTCAGCCAGTATGTGTAACGGATCCGTTCATCGGCATTGAAGTCCTGACTGGTTCTAAGAGCAACTTCAAGGAGACCATTCATGGACTCATCAAAAGGAACGGTAACAGAGGTAAACACCGACTCATCATCGTGGAAGGTTGCTGCTACGCCAGTAAAATCGATGTACTGGTCGGCCAATCCAACCTTCCCCGGGGGGAAGGAAGCATGAATTGCACCAACCGAACAAACGGCCATGATTCCGTCAAGATTTGCATCATTCATTGCACGCATGTTGGCTCGATGGTTGATTTGATGTGGAGGGCGTCCGTGTCCGCTTGCGTTGTGATGGCGTTGGAGGAAAATCAATTCCTTTTCAACGCCCTGAGCATCAAGAGTAATGCATGTTAACGGAACGCTACCATAAGGCGTATTCGTTTCAATGACTTCTCTACTGACGACAGAAATTCCATGTTCTGAGAATCGCTCATCAAGGTTCATGTTCACTAGACCCGTGCCTCCAATGATTCCCAAACGCAGCATACCATGCTGAGCGAGCACCACCATGTGAACCCTGCGGAAGACGAAGGAGAATTCATTCCCATCCATTCATGTCGTTGATGGCTTGGACCGCAGACATGACATCCCCGTCTTCCCACCAATCAACTGCGACAAATGTAGGGCGCTTGCCGTGCAATTGCCAGCATTCTTGAGCTCGCTCAATAAGGAAACTGGGGTCATTCGCTTGATCTCCTCGGCTTGGGTCAGACAACCCAAGAGGGCCCCTCAGCCAGTTATTCATGTGATACACAGATTGGTCCGGGTCTCCACGCAGGGGGTCACAATTCATGTCTTCAGGATTTTCTTCGGCGAAATTTGTTGTCCAACTGTGTGTTAAAAAGTCGTGAATCCAGGGATAATTAGGGTCACCTGATTGTTCCCAAAAAACGACAAGCGGGGTCTCTGAAACAATCATCTGTTCAAGTGTTGGCCAGGGAGAATTCATGTCATGGACAAATGTACGCTCATCCAATCCAGATTCGGAGAATACATTTGCAAGATGCTCTGGTTGAACATAATTTTCAACCAATAACGTAACGACATCGTGAGGCGAATTATCCATGAGTGCTGCTAGCGCAGACAACCATGCAATTGCATCAATACTTCCGTAGATGCAAGGACTAGCGCCGCGGTCATCATCTCCGTGGCACAGACGGACGTTTCCTTGGCTTTCATCGTTAAGATTCTCATAATGCGTGTCAATCATGAATGCACGAATGCCTGCATCCCACTGCGCAGCAAGACCGGTTTGATGGTTGCTTGCGGGGTATAGAATTCCGTCTTCATGTGTTGCGAACGAATTATGTGTTTCGGGGAAGGTCACGTCATCATAACTTCTCGAACATAATTCTACTTGCCCGTTACATGCGATGCCTTCGGGGAGGGATTCTTCAATTGTTGAAGTCGAAACAATCCCGCCTGTTGTACAACCTGGAAGGATTAAAATGATGAACAACAGAAGCGTTGAGGTTCTGTTGCCCATGGCCTACGCCATGCTAACTCAATCAAAAAGACCACCGGTAACCTCTTGCGAGGTTAATGCTCATTCAGAGAGACGTGTGATAAGGTCAGCCTTCTTTCCAGAAACTGGTTTCCCAGCAGCCTTGAGAAGTTCCTTGAGTTCGGCAACGGTCATCTTGTCATAGGCTGGAGCGTCTGCTTCGGCCTTTTCTTCGACAACTGTGGCTTCTTCAACAGCTTCTTCTGGGGCAGCAACAGGTGCTGCTTCCTTAGGAGCATCTTCAACAACTTCGTCGCTTTCTGCTTCTTCGCCAGATTCCTCGTCCCCTTCGTCAGCCATAGCAGCAGCGAGAGCAGCAGCCTTCTTGGCCTTGAATTCTGCATCATCACGTGCTTCTTGTGCGTGAATCTCGTCAAGAGTTGGTCCGGATGTGGTAACGACACCATCTTGCAAGAGTTGGCTCTTACGGATGGCGACTGAGCGGACTGGATAAATTGGTTTGACACCCTTTCGGATTTCCTCTTCCAATGAACCATCAAGAATTGCATCCTGTAGGGATGCATAGGTATTCTTAGCAGCAAAGGCGATGATGATTTCACGAGTTTTGGTACGCATGTCTTGCTTCACTGAAGTTTGAACACGCTGCTGTGTGATGATCAATGGCTTCATTCGAACCAGGTAACCATCTGTGGTCACGACGTCAACAACATCGTCTACCTTTCCACGGTATCGGCGAATCTGCCGACGGATGTGGTCTGTTTGGTGGTGGTGGCCGATGAATGTCGTCAATGCATCTTGACCAACGCATTCCGTAACTCGGAACCGTAGGATAACGTGCATCTTGGAGAAATCTCCGCCAAATTCTTGTTGAGTCATTTCGTAAACACGACCGATGATATGCTCATCAGATTCACCGATTGTTTCGCCAATACGCTTGAAATCCCAGGGGTGTCGAGGTGCTCGGATGGTGTACCATCGCTTTGTCTTCCACTTGTCACGTTGCTTACGTGCTGCTGCACGTGCCTTTGCACTGATTTTCTTTGCCATATTGTTCAACTCGGTTCGTGTATTGCGGGGGCTACCCCACTTGCACTCCGCCCACTAACCTCCCCTATTTGAAGGAGCCTCATCGTCACATTCTCAGTGCGTCCAAGGGATTGTAGGATTTGGACGTAGATTCGGTAACCTCATGTGCCCCAAGGTTACCCGCGAGATGTGGGCCTGCATCATATCACGTGGAGAGCAACGGCTGCCGCCGTAGCCAATGTTGATGCCGTGGCTGACGCAGTAGCTTGGCTCGTAGGAGATGAGTCATGGGTTGATGTTGAACGTACAACGTCACACTACGGGTCTGAAATACATATGATTACTGCATTTTGCAAGAAAAAATCTGCCGCACTTGAGTCCTTTGCTCGACTTGGCTCGGAGAACTTAGCGCTCCTATCCAAGGAGTTTGAAACACGAATGGATGAAAGCAATACACTTCATTTTAGAGTAGACTTGAACGCCCTTATCGGTGGCAAAGTAATCCTCTCTGACGCTTCAAAGCCAGATACCATCAAAGGGCAAATCAAGATTGAAGTCTATCCTGGCCAGACCATCCGAACAGAATTTGATTCCATTATCGCTCGTGCATCAGAACAACCGCCTACACCCCACGGGGATGAGAATCTCATTGAAGGGAAGTGATTGCATTTCTACTTCCTTTCTGAAGGCAATGGCACTCACTGCTTTGATGTTGACCTCGGTAGCCTTTGTTCAAGCACAAGCATCCGATGAACAATCAGTTCCAATCAATGACGCCCCCAAGTGCAATGCTCAACGAGAACATTGGACCGTCGGTTTAGTTTCATGTACCAACGAGTCACACGGTGGATTCACATTGTTTTCACCATTCCCATCCAACACATCTTACCTCATTGATGAGGAAGGACGTGAAATCAACTCATGGGCGTCCCCAGGTGGTCATCGCCCGGGTGCATCAGCATACATGCTTGACGATGGAAGTCTCTTGAGGACCGGTAACATTGGTAACGAGTCCACTGGTAATTTCAGCGGTGGAGGCATAGGTGGAAAGTTAGAGAGAATTGCATGGGATGGCACGCTCATGTGGTCTTGGGAGTATTCATCCTCAACTGCGATCACCCATCATGACATTGAACCATTACCGAACGGCAATATTCTCGCAATTGCTTGGGAAGACAGAAGCGAACAAGAGGCGTTGCAAGCAGGAAGGAATCCAGACATAGCAAGCGACTCTCCTGGTGGTCAAGGAAATATTTGGCCTGACCAGATTATTGAAATCGAACCCGTCGGTTCAGATGATGCAAACATTGTTTGGCAGTGGCATGCATGGGACCATCTCATCCAAAATTACGACCCAACCAAGGACAATTACGGCACGGTTGAGGAACACCCGGAGTTGCTCAACATCAACTACGTCACTCAGTCGGGAAACCAAGCAGGAAGGGCCGATTGGATGCATTGTAACAGCATTGACTACAATGCCGAATTGGACCAAATAATGATTTCATGCAGAGGGATGGATGAATTTTACATCATTGACCACAGCACGACAACTGAAGAAGCAGCAGGGCATACTGGAGGTATTTACGGCAAGGGAGGAGATTTCCTCTACAGATGGGGAAACCCTCAGGTCTACGGTAAAGGCTTGTCAAGCAACCAACAATTGTTTGGTCAGCATGATGTCCAATGGATTGGAGAAGGGCATCCCGATGAAGGAAGCATCA
>JABJFP010000322.1 GCA_018662715.1 Methanobacteriota archaeon
CATTTAAATCATCTTTTTCGGTTCCTGCTTGAACACGTGGCTCAGCGCCAACACGGCGTTTAGACCTTAAACCAAATTGATCTTCTTTAGGGATACTTGGCCTAACAACATAACCAGCACTTTCCTCGCCTTGTACTTGACGAATAGGTATGAATTCATCAATAACGCGTTCTTGTCTTGACGAACCAGGAACAGAACCTGTCATCTCTTGTACTTTACCTGCTAAGAAAGTTTGCCCTTTATTGGTACGCTCTTTGTAGCCTTCAGTTTCTTTCAGATAAGCAGACCCTTCAATTCCAGCGCCTGTATCTAGATCAAGGTACTCACCATCAGAAGATCCGTACATATCACCGTAATTAGAAGCACCTTCGTCATCAACAGAGGCTCCAACTAGCTTTCGCGCCTTTGATGGACGGTCAGACATCGATGCACCAGCACCTCCTTTGATCTCATACGTTGGATTAGCTTCAACACGACCTGATGCCTTATCCATCTTCATCGAACTACCTAATACACCCATTTGTGCCAATTGACGGGTAGGCACATTGGGATTAAGAAGCATATTGGCAATCTGATTGTTTGCAGAAGCTGCTGCCATGATTCGATCGGTTGCTTCCTCCATTGGTAACTGTGCATTGAGCAAATCTTTAGCAGTGAACTTTAATTCGGAGGCAACTGCTTGCTTACCTTTAAAGATCGAGTCAGTATCACGTTGAACAACGGATTCAAACTTATTATCCAGTTGATCGCCTGCAGTATCTAATGCATCAGCCGATTGAACCTTAATGATCGGCTCTCTGTTCTCTTGAATGTCAACCATTGTGTCAACAGAAGCAGCAGCAAAGTTCTTTGCCTTTTGTTCTGCGGATTCAGCCGCTACTCGCTGAGAACGAGTCGCAGGTGCTGGTGATGCATCTTGAAATGTAATCTTTTTCTCTACGATCTTTGGAGTTGCCGCTTCACCTGCAATCTGATCGGCTGATTGACTGAATTGTTTAAAGCCACTGCCCGGTACTGCTAACCCTGAGACAGATCCTGTAGCAACATTAGATCTTGCCTTGCTTTCAGCCCCCGCCTGAATATTATCGGCGGTGAATTGCTCACTTAATGAATTTGTTCGCGGTCCTTGCGCGTTTTCACGTACAATAGAGTTTGTGAATGAGTTACTTGCAGCAGTCTGAGGAATATCTGCCGTAGCCATACGGCGTACAGTTGCAAGATCGCTTAAATCCCCTCCTTGTTTCCCAGGTTGGCCGCTGGCTCCCTCGGTCTTAGCTCCTAATGGGGTTTGATTCCTCTTGGCATTTGCTAACAGTTTTCTACCAAGTAGCCCTACACCTGCGATGCCACCTATTGCGGCTGCGCCAATAGCCATTGTCCCGGCAAGGTTAGGACCGTCGTCTTTTTTTAGTTGATTGCGGCGAAATTCACGAACATCACCGTACATCCCTGCTTTTTCTTCGTCTGATTGGGGATAAGCCAGTCCAGTAGCCCTTGAATAAGCGGCGTAATCAGCAGGTGAAAGCATGGTGAGAAAGTTATTGACAACATTGTTTGAATATATTTATTTTAAGGCCTAAAATTTCTTAGCTATAGGATGTATTCATTGGTTTTAAGAATACTGCTATGGCTAGCGGCTTAGATAGCACTGACAAACAAAAGAAAGCCGTTGCATTACTTGCGATTGCTGATCAAGCCGGAAAAAGAGCTGCGGCTGGTGAAAGCCCATTAGAAACACAAACATTTATCAACGGTGCTCGTCGGGAACTCGCCCGTGAACTCCCAGATACAAAGAAGATGGAAGATGCATTCCAGGTATCACGCGAATATCAACGCACACGTGACCCAGGCCAGCGCCCAGGACAAGGCGTCTAAAGCAAAGGCCGGGCATTTGGGATAGAAGTTTGGGGTAAGTGCCTCCTTTTATGATATTTTGGGCTACAAATTTTTATATGGGCATTTAATAATATAAAATTTTTTATATTTTTGTGATTTGGGGTAATTAACTACTCCAGATCTTTTTTTATGCACCGATTTTTACACCGGCCCACTTTTTACACCGAAAATGAATAGATTTACCTGACTCTTCTTACAACAGCCGTCCGACTGATAACCCGTATAGAAAAAAAGAAAGGGTGGGATGGGTACATATGACAGGGCGGGCTAGAGGTGAAGGCGGCGGCGTTGCTACCTAACTACGATGGACAGTTAATCAACTGACCTGTGGAGAAAGCTGTGGAAAACCACCGCAAATCACTGCTTCGCTGTCGACTTATTCCTCACTTTCGCGCCAAAATACCTCAGCGCCAACCGCGCTCTGACCTTCCAGAAACTACTGTAAGTTCGTAAGACCTGAGTAAGTCTTTAAACTTCTCGCGTTCAATCACATTCAATCACATGAATTACACGACTGAAGATCTCAAAGCTGAAGAGTTCTTGACCAAGTGTTACGAACTCAGTGACACAATCTTCCATTCAAAGACTGAGAAGACAGTAACGATTACAAGTTACCAACTCCAGTTCTATGGCAAGACAATCACTGAAGTAATGCAGATGTTCTCATCGTTTCTTGAACAGCTACAAGGCCCTGACCATCCAGAAGATCCAGGTCACTGGTCATGGAGAGTCTGGGCTACCCGCACGAATAGTGAGCAGTACAAGCTTACGTTCCGCCAGCGTCTCGACCTAACAGTTGAACCTAACAGCTGATCCGTAAACGCGGTCATCCCCGGTGCAATGCCGGGGTCAGCTATTGCCACACCTCCGTGGCATCTATTACATCACATCATGTTTAACAAGTTCCTTGCCGATGGCCGTCTTGTATTCATCAGTACACTGTTACTTGCACTGAGTAC
>JABJFP010000226.1 GCA_018662715.1 Methanobacteriota archaeon
GGGTGCGAGTCGCAAGTCGGTGACATTGAGATTCATTTTGTAGACTCTGTCCTTCCGGGATATTTCTGGCTCTTCCCAGTTTCAGAAGGAGTGGTAAACGTCGGCATTGGAATGGTCATGTCAGAAATGGACAAACAAAAGAAGAAGCTCAAAGCCCTACAGGCGGACGTGATTGCAAACCACAAATTGTTCAAAGACCGATTCGCCGATGCAACAATGATTGAAGGGTCTGGCCGCGGCTGGCAATTGCCCTTTGGCTCACCGAGGAAGAAATCCGAATTGCAGCCACGAAGGTCTGCTGCAAACCGGGTATTCTTGGTTGGAGATGCTGCAACACTGGTTGACCCCTTCAGTGGAGAAGGCGTTGGAAATGCCTTGGTTAGCGGTGAATTGGCTGCTCAACATATTCTCGAAGAAAAAGCCCCAATGGATTACCAGAAGGCACTTTGGGATGCATTAGGCCCTGAACTCACCAATTCGCACCGGATGCAACGAATGAGCCGGAAGGCATGGCTCCTCAACTGGTTTGTCAAGAAGGCCTCAAAGAAACCCGTTATTCAAGAAATGATGACGGAGATGATCGCCAGTAAAGAAGCGCAAGAAAACTTGCATTCGCCCTGGTTTATGTTCAAGACACTGATGTTCTGAGGGAAGGATATGGACGCTCAACTCAACGATATTGATGCTGTTTTTCTTGACCTTGACGGGACGATTTATCTCGGCGGCGACCTTATCGAGGGCGCCGAGGCTTTTCTTCAAAGGTGTACGCAGCGTGGGGTCCGTCGGTATTTTTTATCCAATAATTCGTCCAAATCTGTTGAACAATATCTGAATAAATTGCACGGTTTAGGATTAGAGGCGGAAGCAGAAGATGTCCTCCTATCAACCCATGACCTGTTGGCGTGGCTAAAGAAAGAACGTGTGACTAAAACTTGGATGGTTGGAACCGAGGGGATGCGCAGCATGCTCGAAGAACAAGGGATAGAAACAACAAGTTCCACCCCGCAATATGTTGTCTTGGGATACGATACAGAACTAACCTACGACAAGATTTCAACCGCAAGTATTCACATGCACGCCGGCGTACCGTTGGTAGCCAGCCATCCCGACATGGTATGCCCAAGTCCGGACGGGGGGCTTCCTGATGTTGGAGCCTATCTTGCTATGTTCAAGGCAACAACCGGCCACGACCCCGTTCACATCACGGGTAAACCAAATGCTGGCATGATTCTTCACAAAATTGAGGCCCTTGGATTAGAGCCTGCGCGATGTGCCATGGTCGGTGACCGATTGTATACTGATATGGCAATGGCTACGAGAGCGGGAGTCGTTGGGGTGTTGGTTTTGTCTGGAGAAGCAACTCGTGAAGACGTAGCCGCTTTGAGCGAAGGGGCTGAACAACGACCAACCTTCATTGTAGAAAGCGTCGACCAACTCCTCCGGTGAACTGCATGAATTGGGCGCAGCGATGGAAATGGTGGCGCCAGAGGAGGGTTTCATCACCTCCTGACGATATTCACCGTGCTGGCGAATTGGCTGAGCAACGCTTAGCGAAAATCAGCAGAGCCGCGGGAAAATCCAACGGTTGGAACATCTTTGAATCGGTTCGCATCCCCGATGTAGAACAAGGAGGGAAGCGAGAGATTGACCTTGTTATTGTTGGAGGAGGGACGATGCTGGTGGTTGAACAGAAACACTGGTCCGGTTCTTTTACCATCAATCATAAAGAAGAATTTATTCAACAGCGAAACAACGGAACAAACCATAACCACAGTACTGTAAGTCAGCGTATTGAACGAAAAGCAAAGATTCTCCATGAGATGTTCAAGGCACGACATCCTGATGGCGATGAGATTAATGTTAGAGTCTTACTAGCGTTTACCCATCACAAACTCGAGTGGCCAAACAACATTGGTGTTCTCAATTCAGATGTCAAAAACGAAAACCAATTCATCACCTTGTTGGAAGAAGAAAACCCAGGGCCAATCAATCAAAATTTGCTTGACTTTGTTAGCGGATTTGGCACATGGGACGAAATTGAATTGAACGGTGGATTGATGCTCAAGGGAGATGTTCTCGGCTTGGGACTTGGCGATGACATTGCCCGATGGCAGAAGTCGTGTGAGGAGCCTTTGCTTGGAAACGCAGGCCATGCCCGTTCGTTCTTTTCACTCTGGTCAAAAGAGCCATCGAATGTTGAATTATACTACGGCCAACAACATGTCAAGGCGTCCCTCCCCTATGGCAAATCACTGCGCATGCATGTTGTAGGGCGAAAGGAGCCAGAAGATGTTCCGTGGGCTGGCATCGTTCGCCTCAACCTTTCAAAACCCCCTTCGAGCCCCTAACGGCACTCAGGAGAGGATTCAAACACCAAGAGCGTCGCCGCTCATTTGTGGCAGAAGCATGGATTGAGGCCATCGGTTTATTGGCCGGAGTTGTTGGAATCATCGCATGGATTCCACAAATCATCGAAGTATGGAGGCACAAGCGTCATGAAGGAATTTCACTCCCTACCTTCGCCGTAGTATTCGTTGCGCTCTCTATGTGGTTGCTGTACGGAATCCTTGTAGATTCCTTGGCAATGATCGTGGCGAATGTTATGACGCTCGCTGTGATTCTCACCGTCATTATCGGTGTCGTTCGTGCTCGGAAAAGCGAGCAGGAAGGATTCGCTCAGTAAGCTGCTTTCGTGGTTGAAATAATTACGGAGCCAATCTTGTAAGGGTCTCCGTTTGATGCAGGTCGGCGGTCCTCAAGACGGCCCACCCAGCCATCATCTACGGTACTGATCGGCACGCGGATTGATGCTCCTCGGTCAGAAACGCCGTACGAGAATTGGTCGATAGATTGAGTTTCATGAAGCCCAGTCAAACGGAGTTCGTTGTGAGCGCCGTAAACATCCATGTGCTTCTTGACGTTCTTTCCGAATTCTTCGCATATTTTGTTGAAGAGTTCTTCTCCCCCTTCATCGCGCATTCGGCCGTCGCTAAAGTTAGCGTGCATTCCAGACCCATTCCAATCTCCTTTGACTGGTTTTGGATGGTATTCAATGTAGTACCCGTAGCTTTCTGTCAAACGGTCAAGAAGGTACCTTGCGACCCACAACTCGTCACCTGCACGTTTTGCACCCTTTGCAAAGACTTGGAATTCCCATTGACCACAAGCGACTTCTTGGTTAATTCCTTCGAAGTTAATTCCTGCATCAAGGCAGAGATCTGCATGCTCTTCAACGAACGCTCGCCCGTGGGTATTTCGCCCACCTACTGAGCAGTAATACAATCCTTGAGGGCCTGGATATCCGCCAACAGGGAACCCAACTGGAAGTGTTGTTTCAACATCCATAATGAAATATTCTTGCTCAAATCCGAACCAAAAGTCTTCATCGTCATCATCGATGGTGGCGCGTCCATTGCTGGCGTGAGGGGTTCCGTCTGCGTTCATGACTTCGCACATCACCAAATATCCGTTGAAGCGTTGTGGGTCTGGGAAAATTGCAACTGGCTGAAGCAAGCAATCTGAATCGCCACCTATTGCTTGACGCGTTGATGAGCCATCAAAACACCATACTGGGCAGTCTTCGAGTTCGCCGGAAAAATCGTTTTTCACAAGCGTCTTACTTCGCATGTTCTGTGTGGGTTCGTATCCGTCTAGCCAAATGTACTCTAACTTTGCTTTATCCATCATAGTATCATATGACTCGTTAGACAGACGGTATATGAAACATACGCTCAGAGTTATTGATTTTAAAATAATCATATGATTGGTTATTTGTCTTAATTTAGATTGATTGGTTATTTGAATTGTATTTTTTTTAATTTTGATGTTCGTATGTACTCGTTTTCATTTCATTTTGGCACATCCGACCAGATAGTTCGCCATTCTGTTTTGATATCGAAATATTTGTTGCCGACCTTGGCCATTGAACTCAATGATGTGTCGTAATCACTGATTGTTAGCAGCATCTTCGCCTTGAGGAGTGAGCAACATGTTGCTTCCATCTCTTAGAATGTGGTCAACCGTTAACATCCCGCCGTTAACAGTAACAGGACACAGTAATCCGCAGGCAGGAGCGAGGTAGTCCTCTCCTGTTTCAGTGAGAACAAGACGTATTCCGTGTCCTGCCGGAAGGATTGCGTCAATGGCTTGAAATTCCATCATCATGGTCAGGCCTTGGCCTGGGAAAACGGTTGTTGGGTCGCTTCCACCCTCGTGGTAGCGGATGTCCATGGTGGCATGGCCAAGGCGAAGGCCAGTTTCAGCATCTTGCATTTCTGCAAAGATTTGGCCGCCATCCATGGCTGCTGTTACGTCAAGATGGAGTCGGAAAAGGCCGGAAAGGTGGGCGTCTTGGCTATCAAAGAGTGCTGGGCACTCAAATGTCACACTCATCGCCCCACCGCCAGCAACACTTGCTCCAGCAACGCGTTGGCCATCTTGTGTGCACCCGTCGAGGGGCTGTTCGATTGGTGCTGCATCGAGAGGGGGCCAAGTGGATTCAATCCTCCACTCGCCGTCATTGCGTTGAATTTGGGCGTGTAACTCTGGTTGCGGGCCTTCTCCTTTGAGGTAGTATTCAAACCATTCAAAGAGGTCTTGAGCCCAGTCCCACCGAGTCATGTTCTGAATGGCCTCTCCGCCGTAGCCAGAATCCTGATTGTTGTGCTTCGTCCACTGATCGGGATAGTTGTGCTCCCACTGCCCAAGCATACCCCGAACTTCGAAGCCTTCGTCGATGAAGGTCTGATACCACGGGAATACTTGGTGGGGGTCTACATTCCAATCCTGCATGCCTTGAACCCAATACACGCTACCTTTGTAATTCTCCAAGGCCTTGGAGATGTGTTCTCGTTCATCGTAGTAGTTGGCCATGTAGGGGTCAAGTTCTACAGCGCCGTAGGTTACCGGGCCGGCAAAGAATCCCTCGATGATATCGGGGCAAATATTGTCGAAATCATCTTCATTATAGTCGACGGTGCTGCTGAAATAATTCATGTGCA